>CAIMFA010000832.1 GCA_903840185.1 uncultured Lentisphaeria bacterium
CAGGGGTTGATGCTGGCGATCAATACCGCGTCAATGTCGGGAGAATCAGCCATCTCTTCAAAACTGCCATAGGCTTTCAAGCCGTGTTTTGCGGCAAACGCGTCCAGCTTTGCCTGCTGCGCCGCGCGGTCTGTATCTTCCCGCCAGGTACGGGTCACGCCGGTTACTTTGCAGCGCGGTTCGGCGGCAAAACCATTGAACTGAAATTCTGAAATGAACCCGGTGTCAACAAAACCAATTCTGAGTGTCATGATAATATCCTCTTATTTTAACAACAAACTTTAAGTCTCGCAATGTATCATTTTTTATTTTACAAATTTGCGGTTTTTCTTGTATTCAGCTATATTATACTTTAAAGAATAGAAAATATCGTTGGCATATTTTATGAAGAGTTATCAAAAGTTATGATTTTACACTTGATTCAATTGCCCCGTTTGTCAGACATGTGCGGTTGCATCATGTCTCAGCCACTGTCCGTTCGTTTATTGATCCGGAATATGTGTTCATCTACATCAAAGCCGGAAAAGGGATCTATGTGGTGGAGGGACGCGAATATGTGATCCAGGCAGGCGATATGGTGTTGATGGCGCCATACATGCTGCATATTGTCAGAAGCGAACCTGGACAGGAGATGATCGAATGCGTGATTCATTTCGATCTTTTTTATGATCCGTCGCGTCAGGGAAATGTCTCTGATATTCCGGAGATGAATTTTTCGCGCTTCGCTGCCGATAGAGAGAATCCCGAAACACTTCTGGCGGACGTGCCGTTGTCGCGAACCGCTGTTCCTGAATCCGTCCAGGCCGGAGTTTACCGGCAGTATGAGGAGTTGCGCCGTTCCTTTATGGAGGAAAAGCAAGGCACGATACGGCAATTGCGTGAACGGGCCGCCATGCTGGAAATTCTCGCTTATTATCTCGACCAGCCGGCGGGAACGGATAGCGGTTCCGCCGAACGGATGCATAACTGGCGGAATATCGAAAGGGCGTTGACTTATATACATGAACATTACAGTCGGCCGGTTACGCTTGACGAGGTGAGCCGTCAGGCCAGAATATCCAAAACTTATTTCTGTTCATTGTTCCGTCAGTACACCGGGATTCCGGTTCATCGCTACATAAATGAGCTGCGCGTTTACAAGGCGAAACACATGATGGAGAATTCGGAACTGAGCCTGACCGAAATTGCCGATGCCGCCGGACTTGGAGATATTCACGCTTTCAGCAAAACATTCCGGAAATACGAGCGTATGTCACCCTCTGAATACCGCGCTAAAACGCTAGACCATTAGGGCTGCTATAATAGCGCAGTACTGGAAGTTGGAAAAAGTTGTTTACGCTTGAAGAACTGCTTCTCTTTCTTGTTCGATTGACTGCATGGCTTGTTTTTTCAGTCTTTCTCCGACCGGGCAGTAGAGGCCTTTGCCGGTCAGTACCGGCCTGAAACAGCTGTTGCAGGATTCGCAACTGGCGCGGGCGGTGTTTCCGGATTCCCATCTCTTGATTAACTGCGGTTCGCGGATCAACGGCCTGCTCATGGCAATGTAATCGGCAGCTTTAGAGGCGATAATATTTTGCGCGGTATCAAAAGCTCTTATGCCGCCGACCAGAATGACCGGAACCTTGACTGATTGTTTCAATTTGCCGGCGGCTTTGAAATAATACGCGCCGTGATCCGGGATTGCCCGGTTGCCTTTGCGTACCGGGTCATAGCCTTCCTTGCTGAAGTGGGTGCCGCCGCTGATCTCAATCGCGTCAATGCCGTTCTTCTCCAGCAATTGCGCGATCTCAAGCATTTCATCCGGATTGATTCCGCCGTCAATGAAGTCATCGGAATTGATCTTGATCAGCACCGGATAACCGCCGCCGGTGACGGCTTTGATTTTTTTCAGCGCCATGATGACGATTTTCGTCCGGTTTTCGACTGAACCGCCGAATTCATCCTGCCGTTTGTTGAAGTATGGCGACAGAAACTGTGAGAACAGGTAGCCGTGCGCGGCGTGAATCTGGACGCCGTCAAAACCGGCTTTTTTTGCTCTTCTGGCTCCGTCGGCGATATTTTCAGTAAGGGTATCAATATCGTCAAGGCTCATTTCGCGGCAAAGCGGTTTGCCGTCTTTGCCCGGGATCGCTGAGGGGCCTGCGGGCTCCTGTCCGGTGCACGCGGTACTGGCCATGGCCCCGGCGTGACCCAGTTGAAGGATGATTTTTCCGCCGTTCATATGTACTGCTGCTGCCATGTGGGCGAGACCCGGAATACACTCATCGCGGTCAACCGCGACTTTTCCGGGGGAAGCCTTGCCTTCGATTGAAAAATAGGTATGTCCGGTGATAATAAGTCCAACTCCGCCGTCAGCCAGTTCGCGCATTTTTCCGTTCAGCCCCGGTTTTACCAGGCCGTTGTCGGAGCCCATTCCTTCAAATGTGGCTGATCTGATAAAACGGTTTCGAAGTGTCATCCCGGCCAGTGTATTCTGTTCAAAAAGCGTAGACATTTTAATTTCCTCCCCCTCACGCAAATTGTGTATAATCACTTCATCTGCAAGTTGCAATATTGCATACCATGCAGATGTTTATATCTCACTTTAAAATTTAAAAACATCCCCTATTCCTATAATAATATTATATAGTTTAAAACGATTAATTTCAACACTTTTGTGATTTTCGGTAAAAAAAAACGCTTTTATTATTCATTTTCTAACGATTGACGCTATTTTATTATAAGAACTCAAACTAAAACTCATGAAAGAATAATTTAAGATGCTTAAAATCGTTGATACTGCATTAATGGATTCACTAACCGCCAAAGCTGTCGAATCACCGCGTAAACGAGCGCATCATAATTTTCATGCGTCGCTGGAGGAAAGCATTCACCGTCTATGCATTGCCGCTGAACCCGGCACTTATATCAGGCCGCACCGGCATCTGGCCGGGAACAAGTGGGAATTGTTTGTCGTATTGCGCGGCTCGGTGGCGATTTTTATTTATGATGAAGCTGGACGGATTGAAAAGCGTATCACCCTCAAGGCCGGTGGCGAGACCTGCGCGGTGGAAATGTCGGCCGACACCTGGCACGGTTTTATAGCGCTGGAGCATGGCACTGTTTTCATGGAAACGAAATCCGGCCCGTATCTCAGTCCGGCCGGCAATGATTCCGCCGCATGGGCGCCGGAAGAAGGCTCGCCTGATGCTGCCGCTCTGGAAAAATGGCTGCATTCCGCCGGCGCGGGCGATTGCTGGCATAGCAAATAAGGGGTTCTGCATGTTCATACCGGTACAAAATAAGCGCATCTACCAGCATGTGGTAGAGCAGATTCAGGAAATGATTCTGGACGGACGGCTCAGTCGCGGCGACCGTCTGCCATCCGAAAGGACGATGGCTGAACAGTTTGCTGTCAGCCGGAACTCGGTTCGCGAGGCGATCCGGACGCTCGAAATTATCGGCATTATTGAATCGCGGCAGGGCGGGGGAAACTTTGTCGCCGCCGGAAGCAGTGACTGTCTTTTCGAACCGCTCTCCATTATGTTTAAACTTAACAGCGGCAAGTTTACCGATCTGCTCGAATTGCGCCGGTCGCTCGAAATCGAAGCCGCATCCCTGGCCGCGCAGCGGATAACCGGCGATGAGGCGGTTAAATTATCAGCTCTGATAGATGACCTTAAGCAGACTGACAATGAAGCCCGCTGCATTGAACTGGATAAACAATTTCATCTGATGATCGCTGAACTCTCCGGCAATGCGCTGCTGTCCGGTTTTCTGCACGCTATTTCAAGGCTTTTTGAACAGGCGGTCAGGGAAGGAAGAAAGTATATTCTGACCTCTCTCAGCAATAACCAGACATTGATGAGGCTGCATCAGGAACTTTGTGACGCGGTAGTCAACAAGCAGGCTGAAGCCGCCGCGGTTGCAGTCAAACATCATTTCGATTTCATCCTTGACAATTTGCGGAAATGATTTTATATTTATAGCAACTGGTAGTACCAGTATACCAAAGGAAGCATTTTTTGAGCACAATTAAAATACCTTATGGCCGCACTCATCTGGAAGCCGTGATTCCGGATAGCAATCTGATTGGAGTCTTTGACTCCAGTCTGCCGGATGCGTCAGGCAGCCAGCATGAGAATGTTGCCGCCGCGCTGGATTCGCCGGTCGATTCCCCGCGCCTGGAAGTGCTGGCCGCAGGCAGGAAGTCCGCAGTCGTGATCTCCAGTGATCATACCCGTCCTGTTCCCAGCCGGATTATCATGCCGCAAATCCTTGAGCGTCTCCGCCGCGGAGCGCCGGATATTGATATCACCATCCTGGTTGCCACCGGTTTTCACCGTGCTACTTCTCAAGCCGAACTGATTGACAAATACGGGGAGAAGATCGTGGCGGAGGAGAGGATTGTGGTTCACGACTCCCGCGATCAATCAAGCCTGGTCAGTCTGGGAAGATTGCCTTCCGGCGGCGAGCTTATCCTGAACCGTCTGGCGGTGGAGTGTGACCTGCTGGTGGCTGAAGGGTTCATTGAACCGCATTTTTTCGCCGGCTTTTCCGGCGGCCGCAAAAGTGTGCTGCCCGGCATTGCGTCCGCGGAAACTGTTCTGGCCAATCACTGTTCTGAATTCATCCAAAGCACTTTTGCGCGGGCCGGAAATCTTGAGAACAACCCGATTCATCGGGATATGCTGTTTGCCGCCGGTAAAGCCGGACTGGCTTTTATTGTCAACGTGGTGCTGGATCATGAGAAACGCATCATCAAGACCTTTGCCGGACATGCCGTACGGGCGCACGAAGCCGGCTGCCGCTTTCTTTCCGCGTCGTGCAAAGTAACAGTGCCTGAGGCGGCGGATATAGTTGTTACCGGCAACGGCGGTTATCCGCTGGACCAGAATATCTATCAGGCGGTTAAAGGCATGACTTCAGGAGAGGCGGTCTGCCGTCCCGGCGGAGTTATTGTCATGGTCGCCGCGTGTTCCGACGGTCACGGCGGCGAATCGTTCTACGAAAATATGGCGAATGCCGCCTGTCCCATGCAGATTCTTAAACGGGTTGCCGGCGTTTCGATGGAGAACACGGTTCCTGACCAATGGGAATTCCAGATACTGGCGCGTATTCTAGCCCGCAATAAGGTCATCATGGTGACTGCCGACTGCGATCCAGGCATCATCAAGGCGATGCATATGGAACATGCTTTTACGCTGGAACAGGCTATGCGCCGCGCTTTTGAGCTGGCCGGTTCCGCGGCCAGGGTTGCCGTGATCCCCGACGGAGTCTCGGTCATTGTTGAGAATATCAATTAAAACTCTATAATCGTTTACGGGAAGCACAATGAAAATAGTTGTATGCATCAAACAGGTACCCGGCACCGCGCAGGTTGAAATTGACGAGAAGACCGGCGTATTGAAGCGGGACGGGGTTGAATCCAAGATGAACCCATACGACCTTTACGCAATGGAAACAGCGCTGCGTTTCAAGCAGGAATACGGCGCGGAGGTTGACGTTATCACCATGGGCCCGCCGCAGTGCGAGGCCATCGTCCGGGAGGCGTTTATGATGGGGGTTGACCGCGGCATCATCCTTTCCGACCGCAAATTCGGCGGCGCGGATGTGCTGGCTACTTCATATACACTCTCCCAGGGTATCCGGAAAGCCGGGAATTACGACCTGATCATCTGCGGCAAGCAGACCACGGACGGCGATACCGCCCAGGTCGGGGCCGAGCTGGCCGAATTTCTGGGCATCCCCCATGTAACCAGTGTCTGCCGGGTGCTGAAAGTGGAAGATAATTCCATCACGGTTGATCTTGACCTGCCGATGCATATCGAGACTGCCGCCATTCAATTTCCCTGTCTGATCACGGTAGAAAAAGGCATTTTCGAGCCGCGTCTGCCGTCATTCAAGTTGAAACTGGCTACCGCTGACCGCAAGATCGAATGGCTGGCAATGAAAGACCTTGATGACCGGAATGAAATGCACTACGGCCTGAACGGCTCGCCGACTCAGGTCAAAAGGATTTTTCCGCCTGAATCTCATGCAGGCCGGGATATGTGGAAAGGCAGCTCCGGGGACCTTGCCGGTCGGCTGTTCCAGATGCTCAAAGATAAAAAATTCATGCAGCAGGCGAGGTAAACTATGCCACAGATTGTTATACATCAGGCGAAAGCCGAAAACCCGCAAAGCCTTGTCGCCTTATGCCCCTTTGACGCCATTGAATGTATTGATGGCGTCCTGTCCATTAACTCCGGCTGCAGAATGTGCCGTTTGTGCATTAAGAACGGCCAGTCGGGCGTTTTTGAATACGTTGAAGACACCCGCCCAAGTGTTGATAAATCCCTGTGGCGCGGAGTCGCGGTGTTCGCCGACCAGACCGGCGGGCAAATCCATCCGGTGACCTGGGAACTGCTGGGCAAAGCTGCTGAACTGGCCGCTAAAATCAAACAGCCGGTTTACTGCCTGCTGGCAGGACACAATGTTGCCGCCGCCGCATCCGGTATTCTGGAATACGGGCCGGACGAGGTTTATGTATATGATCTTCCGGAACTGGAACATTTCCGCATTGAACCCTATGCCGCAGTCTTTGAGGACTTCATCAATAAGGTCAAACCGTCGGTAGTGCTGGTAGGCGGCACTTCCATCGGGCGCTCGCTGGCGCCGCGGGTTGCGGCCAGGTTCCGCACCGGGCTTACGGCGGACTGCACCATGCTCGACATCCGCCCTGATACCGACCTCGACCAGATCCGCCCCGCTTACGGCGGCAACATTATGGCGCATATCAATACCCCGAATCACCGGCCGCAGTTTGCGACTGTCCGCTACAAGATATTCTCCGCTCCGGAGAAAGTCGCTGTGCCGAATGGCCGTATCATCTCCTGCGGGATCGACCAGGCGAAGCTTGCTTCCGCGATCAAGGTGCTTGAAGTCAAACCCAAGCGCCGCGAGGTCGGCATCGAAGAGGCGGAAGTCATCGTGGTTGCCGGGCGCGGGCTGAAAAAGCGGGAAGACCTGGATATGATCCGGGAGCTGGCGGTCGCGCTTGACGGCCGGGTTGCCTCCACCCGTTCGCTGATTGAAGCCGGCTGGACTGAACCAAAGCAGCAGATCGGATTGAGCGGGAGAACAGTCAAACCCAAGCTTATTATCACCTGCGGCGTTTCCGGGGCTATCCAGTTTGTCGCCGGAATGAACAATTCCGAGCTCATCGTCGCGATCAATGAGGATGAAAAAGCGCCGATCTTCAAGACCGCGCATATCGGGATCGTCGGCGACATGTACCAGATCATTCCGGCTCTCATCAATAAAATCAGGGATTATAAAGCCGCCGGACATGGCAATCCTGCCGGATGTTTACAGGCGTGCGGAGGAAAGGCATGATGAACAACCAGTACAAAACCATCGATACTGCCGATATTGACTATCTGCGCTCAGTTTGCAGCTCGGAACGCGTTATCGCCGGAAAGGACGTCAATGACGATTACTGCCATGACGAACTTGCCGGTATCCACTGCCGCCCCGACGTCCTGATCAAGCCGCAGTCGTCAGCGGAAGTCGCCGCCGTGATGAAGTACGCTTTTGAGCAGAATATCCCGGTCACGCCGCGGGGGCAGGGGACCGGCCTGGTCGGCGGTTCCGTGCCGATTTTCGGCGGCATCATGCTGGATATGAGTGGCATGAACCGGATACTGGAACTGGATGAGGATAACCTGACACTGACGCTGGAACCCGGTGTGCTGCTGCTGGAAATCTCCAAATTTGTGGAGGACCGCGGCTTGTTCTATCCGCCCGATCCCGGCGAAAAGACCGCGACTATCGGCGGCAATATCAGCACTAATGCCGGCGGCATGCGTGCCGTCAAATACGGAGTAACCCGCGACTATGTGCGTGGACTGGAAGTCGTGCTGGCGGACGGCCGCATTGTCGAGTTCGGCGGCAAAGTCGTCAAAAATAGCTCCGGCTACAGCATGAAGGACCTTATCGTAGGTTCGGAAGGCACCCTGGCGGTGGTCACGAAAGCCGTCCTGCGCCTGCTGCCGTTGCCGAAATTCAAGCTCAGTCTGCTGGTGCCGTTCCCGGATCTTTCCTCCGCGATTGAAACCGTGCCTAAAATTATCAAATCCCGTTCCATTCCCACTGCGGTAGAATTCATGCAGCGCGAGGTGATCCTGGCCGCCGAAGAATTTCTCGGTCGCAAGTTCCCTGACAACTCCTCCGACGCCTACTTGCTGCTGACCTTTGACGGTGCCAGCAAGGAGGAGATTGACCTGGCTTATCACGATGCGGCTCAAACCTGCCTTAACGCCGGGGCGCTGGACGTGTTCATTTCCAACACTCAGGAGCGCAATGAGTCGATCTGGGCGGCGCGCGGCGCTTTCCTGGAGGCGATCAAGGCTTCCACCACCGGTATGGACGAATGCGACGTCGTGGTTCCCCGCCGTTATGTGGCGGAATTCATCAAGTTCGCCTCATCGCTGCAGGACAAATATCATATCCGCATCCGCAGTTTCGGCCATGCCGGCGACGGCAATCTGCATATCTACGCCCTGCGCGACCAGCTCGGTGAGGAGGTCTGGAAACGCACCCTGGGCGAGGTTTTCAACGAGATGTACGGGCGGGCCCGCGAACTCGGCGGACAGGTTTCCGGCGAACACGGAATCGGCTATGCGAAAAAAGGCTTTCTGGCCGACTCGCTAGGCGGGGACATTATCGGGCTGGCCCGCGGCATCAAAGCGGCGTTCGATCCGAAAAATATCCTCAATCCGGGCAAAATCTGTTCAGCCTGATGACTATTTGGGGCTGCCTATAGCTATCTGGCCAACCCGATACGAACTCATTTCAGCACCCAATTTCCAGCAGGGGATGGACTGGAGCAAACTTTGGCATTGAATATTCCGTGTTGGATATTGGATATTCTCCCCCGGCTGCTCATTCTGACTTCCGGCAGTTCCCCTTGGACATTGGATATTTCCCGCCTTGCGGGATCCCGCATGGCGGGACTGGATATTGGATATTCAGTTCAATAATCATTAGCTTGATAGCGCTGGAGTTGTCCTCCGCTGCAACCGCTCCTCTCGCAGTTGCGCATGGCTTGCATTCTGTCCAGTTCCGCAGTATAGTCTTCTTACTGAACGATTTTAACCGGAGTTAATCATGAAAAGAATATCCTGTCTGCTGACTGCCGCCGTCTGCTCGCTGGTCTTATGCGGCTGTGGAACTACTTCAAAGTTTATCTATCCCTCAAATATCAACAACCTTGCCCAGGTTGCCGAGGCTCCGGTCTATGACAAGAAAGTCGCGGTGGTGCCGTTCAATGACCATCGCGGCAACAAAGATGAATTGTCAACGATACTGCTGTATATGATTCCGTTATGGCCGTACGGCTATTGCGAATATCAGCGTCCCGAAGCCGCTTCCGGATTTATGACTGTCGGCTATTTTGACTTCACGCCGGACGAAGATCTGGCCAAGGCCGCCGCGCTCAGTCTCCGCCGTTCCAACCTCTTCCAGGATGCGTACTTCACCTTTGGCGGTGACAAAGACCGGGCCGATTTCGTCTTCCATGGCGATATTTATTCCACCACTTACAAAGCCGAGGTTTACAGTTACGGATTATCCATTGCCGGACCGTATCTGTGGCTGGTTGGATTCCCTTCCGGCACTTCCACGAACCAGCTAAAAGTTAAGTTCTATATGACCCGCAAAAATAGCCGCGATATCATATGGCAATACTCTTTCGAAGGCGAAGACTATATTACCCAGGGCATGTACTACCGCGTCGGCGAAGACGTGAAGATGTACGTTCCGCTGCTGGAGAAGGCCCTGAATGCCGCGCTCATCGACCTGTACAAACAGACCCAGCTGAATCCGGCCCTGCTGAAGTAGGCGGTTCTTAGACATTTTGGACATCCTGGACACGTTTGTGCAAATCGGCTTGTCTGACCTATGGGGCTTATGGGGCTTATGGGTTTCCCTGTGGTCTCCGACATTCTGGACACCCGTTAACCTTCCCGCATTCGCGGGAGACACCCACTGTGCGGAACCAATAAAACCATTTCTCGCACGAAGACATCCCGCACTTGCGGGACTAACCTGAGAGTTAGCAAGGCACAAAGAAATCCTTTTCGTTGTTTTTAACAGCCACTCCGATGAATTAGAGACTCGTTGAGCATGTTATTATTCTGTTTTACTGCTTTAACTTTCAACTTGTCTCGCTTGTCTAGCTTTCAACTCCCGCAACGCGGGCTACAAACATTTTGGACAGCCTTATACCTCGTTTTGGAACCCTACTCCGAGTAAATAGAGTCCCTTTGACCACAACGTGTTTCATTCTTTTAAGGTTTTCAAATAACATTTTGGACAAACGGTCAAGTTTGTCATTAACTTATAACATTTTTGTAATTTTAAATATTTTCGTTTTGGACCCGTACTGCATTCTGTTTTCATGGCTCAACATTTTCCGCTTTCAACTTTCAGCTTTCAATTCTGTCCTATAGGATTTGAAAAACTTTAGCACTTTTCCAACCTTCTGAATGGTCCCGCGACTGCGGGATTAGCACTTTATTTATATATATAGTCATTTTGTCAACCCATACCGGTTGATTATCAGTAAAAAGCAGGAGACACGTGCGAAAGCGCACACGCACGAGTATAATCTAAAATTATATTAAGTATACCTAATATAGAAAATGATTGTATTTTTATTAATTCAA
>CAIMFA010000833.1 GCA_903840185.1 uncultured Lentisphaeria bacterium
GATGAATATATTCCGCGATGCTGTCCTGCTCAATCATACAATTCTTCAACACCACCCGGCGCTGCCGGTTGTAAAAAGTTATTTCCTCATCGCCTTTGCAGCGCATCCCGGTGACCGGATCAAGATACAGCAGACGTTCAATCAATTCTCCTTTTATGAGTGTAGCCGCGACAATCTCAGGGACGTCGCTGACTTTGACTCTGGTATATAGGATGCCGGCAGGTTCAATATGCAGCAGCGGCCCCATCTGGCAGAAACCCTGGCAGCCGCTTCGGGAAATGTAATGAATATCATGCTTGTCTTCATGCGCGTCAAGCTCCAGTTTCACATTTAAACCGGCGTCTTCCAACTCCTTTGCCAGCGCCTCGCGCACCGCCAGCGCGCCATTGGCCACGCAGCCGGTCCCGGCGCAAAGGATTATCCGGCATTTTACCGCCGCGGCAGCCGCGGCATATCCGGCCGATGTTTTCTCAAGATCTATTGTTTCAATTTTATTATTCATGGCAGTTTCCTCTATTCCTGATTGTTCTTTTCGGCGGCAATGATGGTTTCGACGATTTCCACCGCTTTTTCCGGGCGGACCTGACCGTAAACTTCGCCGTCAACGATCATTACCGGAGCGAGGCCGCAGGCCCCGAGACAACTGACGGTTTCAACGGTGAACATCATATCGTCAGTGGTTTTCTTTTCCGGCGACAAACCCAGCCGCTGATAAAGCGCATTGAGAATGCCGTGGGATTTCTTGACATGGCAGGCGGTGCCGTCACAGAGCCGGAAAATATGTTTACCCTTGGGCTCAAGGGAAAAATGCGCGTAAAAGGTCGCCACGCCGTAAACCTGCGCGGGCGGCAGTTTCAGCATTCCGGCGACATAGCTGATGACGCCTTCCGACAGGTAGCGGTATTCCTCCTGGATTGCCTGGAGGATTGCGATCAGTTTAGCCTTGCTGTAGCGGTTCTCCGCCAGGATGCGGTCAACTGCCGCCATATCCTGTTTTCCTTCAATTGTTTTGTTCATACTGTCACCTCATTTTTAAAAATATTTAATGATTACATTCTTGTAATACTTTTTTTGCAGGGTCGCGGCGATCCGCTTGATGATGCTTCTTCTGATTTCCAGTTCTATCGGCAGATTGGGGTCCTGATGCGCCTGGTTTATGCGCGTGCCGACATGAAATTCAATGATGTCATTACAGATTAATAATTTTGCCAGCTGTCCGGCGGCATTATTCCTGATTTCGTCAAAATTTCCTTCCAGGTATTGCGCAGCTCTGGTCAGCGTGTAAATGCCTTCGGTTACCAGATCCATCCCCGGCAGGGTCGAACACGGCGGCAGGCCGTCTTTCGCACCGCTGGCGGGGATGCTGAGTTCCCTTGCCAGTTCCCGCGCGATAATTCCGGCGGTGGTGCCGCCGCAGATGACCTTTTTACCTGTAAATTCCGCGACATCCCGGGCGATGACCGCATCTTTGGCCGGATCAAACGGCGGCCCGGTTACCAGCATCAGGCGGCGCGGCTGGCGGAAATGAATTACCGCACAGGTCATGTCGTCCCCGGCGCGGTACGCCGGTTCGCGGCGCAGTGCCTCGCGGATCATCTGATCGGCCAGTTCCAGAGCGGTTATCGCCGGACTGGCGCTGACGATGCCGGTCAGAAACTGGCGGCAGCCGTTGACACCCCAGCCGGCTGGCGTCTGGTCTGTTCCGGAGCCGGTCTGGCTGATGCCGTCCGACATCAATATCAGGCGGTCATGCTGTTTTACCGCAAATTCGCAAATCCGCAAGGTCTGCTCTCCGCACTTCACCTGAGCATTACTGATGTTTACCGGAATGAAATTTTCACCGGCGCGGAATGCCAGAAACTCCGGGTTGCCCATCTCCACCATTTTAACGGTTCCGTCCAGCATAATATCAATAAGCGAAAAAGTGGCATAGCCGATTTCCAGTTCCCGGCACAGCGGCAGCGCTTCCATCATGATCTCGGCGGAACGGGTCATCTCCATATTCGCGCTCATAAATTTTAAAGCCATGGTGGCAGTCATATTGGCCAGGATATTGGCTTTGATGCCGCTGCCGAGCCCGTCCGACAGCGCGGCAATGACCCGGTTTTCTTCAGCTATCCGGCGGAACTTGAATACGTCTCCGCAGACTTTCTGCCCGTGCTTATTGCACTGGCTGAAGCCGATGTCCGCGAAGAGTATTGCTTTTTCGTTCATAGTATGATCTTCCCTCTCGGGGCTAATTTTGTTGCCGCGTAATTCTCGCTGATGGAACGCAGCAGTATCTCTGTTTCCGCCATATTTTCGCCGAGTTTGCAGGCAATGTCCTGAACTGCGGCGAGATTTTTAGTGATTACCTCGCGGGCGCGTTCCGCAATTTCTTCGCGCCGGAGTTCCGTTCCGGTGACGTCGGTGATGATCGCGCCCGCGGCTTCTTCCGGTTCAATGCTGAACACGGTCACGCCAAGCAGCCGGTCTTCAAAATGCAGCGATTCGAGTCGGATGTCTTCTCCGTTGGCCAGACAGGTGGTGAAATAATTAAAGAACGGCACGATGCGTCTGACATCTGCGCCTGCCATTCCCGGCACCGCATCAAAGGCCAGAAGATTGGATTCCCCGAAGATTTCCGCGAAACGCCGGTTGCATTCAATGATGCGTAAATCACGGTCAACAATCACCACTCCCGACGGGATCGAACGCAGCAGGGCATTCGCTTTTTTCTGCGCCTGTTTGCGCAGATACGAAACGCACATCGAAGCCTCCGCTTTCGCGTTGAGCAGGGCCAGTGCGAAATTCCTGCATGTTTCATAACCGCAGCCGCCGCAGTTCAATTCATCTTCCCGGACGTTTTTGCCGATGCTTTTTAACGCCAGCGTTATTTCGTGCATTCCGGCGGGCGCGTCAACTACTGGATTGACGGGAAATTCCGCATTAATTCCATATGCCGTCGCGCGATGTATATTAGCCGGTATTTTGACATTTTCGAGTATCCGCAGCCTTGCCGTCAGTCCCGATGCTGTATGTTCGGTGCACGGCCCCTGGATGCAGCCCCCGTGACAGGTCAGGGTTTCAATGAAAACCGGCATGTTGATATCCGCCAGCCGCACCTGTTCCAGTTCCTGTCTGATATTGGCGATTCCGGCCAGCGTGATGAAACGCACCGCGTCCGGCAGATGGTGCGCTTTTATTGTTTCAATCATTCCGCCTTCAACCGGATAAATCGCGCCTTCCTCCGCCTGATGCGGTACAAAATGATCATTATCATCGCCGGCCAGCAGCGGCAGCGTGATTTTTTCCATTGTCAGCCAGCGTTTCAATTCAGCAAAAGTAAGCGCCAGCCGCATCAGTTCAGGATGACGGTCAGCCTCATTTTTTTTGGCGACGCACGGGCCGATAAAAACAACCTGCGCCGTCTCGCCGAACCACCCTTTCAACATTTTGCAGTGGGTCAGCGCGGGCGACAGCATTTTAGTAATCGCGGCGGCCATTTCCGGCTGGTACCGGCATAAATAATCCACCGCTGCCGGACAGGCCGAAGATATCGCCAGTCCGTGTTTCAGTTCCCTCAGATCACCTGCAACCGCTTCCGATACCGCCTGTGCCCCGAGCGCGGTTTCGCTGACTCCGGCAAAACCGAGACGGCGCAATCCGGCAATCATCTGACGCGGATTGACCCCGGCAAATTCATTCACCCACGACGGAGCCAGAGAGACGTAAACATTCGGTGTCCACGCCACCAGATCCCGCGCGGTTTCAAGATCATCGCGGACCCGCTTGGCATGTACCGGACAAATCGCCACGCAGCCGCCGCAGCCGACACACAGTTCAGACATAACCATTGCGTGCCCTTTTTCAACCTTGATGGCCTTTACCGGGCAGTGGCGGACACATTTATAACAGTCCTGACATTCCGCTTCAATTGTGTAAATTGGATAATTCGTTTTCATTGCCAACTCCATCA
>CAIMFA010000834.1 GCA_903840185.1 uncultured Lentisphaeria bacterium
CCGGCCTTGTGCAGTCTATTGCTGTAATTATTGAGAACTAATGGCGTCCGCCTCCACCGCCACCACGTTCTCCGCCGCCGCTGCGTGCGCCGCCGCCACGGTCATAACTGCCGCCGCCGCTGCTGCGTCCGCCGCCACGGTCATAACTGCCGCCGCTGCTGCGTCCGCCCCCGCGGTCATAGCCGCCGCGCGGAGCATAGTGATAGTATCTGCCTTCGTGCCATCTTCCGGCATTGTGGAAGTAATGCGCCGGATAATAACGTCCGTTCCAGCATATATAATGATGGTCCCAATACCAGTAATGCCACCAGTATCTGGGATAATAACGTCCGTTCCACAATACCCAGGTAGCAGTAACCGGTTCATAAGCAATATTTTCGTCATAGACAACCGGATCGGTGTTGTTAACCACCACAACTCTGGCCTGTGCCGGCGGCGGCGCAGGCGAGCCGATTGTCACGGTGGCGATTGGCGTAGTTACGCCTATGCCGGTCGCGCTTACAGTGGCGTTGGCAACCGGAGTTGAAACGCTGACCGTCTGCGGGGATACCGACGCTACTGCCGCCGGAGAGGTGACGGTGACCGCCCGCGGTGATACTGTTGTTGTCGCTGCCGGAGTGACAACGTTAACCGCCTGCGGCGATACTGCTGCTGTTGCGACCGGAGTGGCAACGTTGACCGCCTGCGGTGAAACTGCTGTCGTCGCGACTGGAGTGGCAACGTTAACCCCTTGCGGCGATACGGTTGTGGCCGCCGGAGGAGATATTACTGCCGCCGGAGCTGTTACCGGCATATTGCCGGTAACGGTGCTGCCCTGATTTTGAGCAAGCGCTTTTTCAAAGTCCGCCGCCTTGGCCGGATCGTAGCCGTACCGTTTGGCGGTATCGGGCGGCAGATCGCGGAAATCCACCCAGCAGGCCTTGTCGCCGCTGACAAAGTTGATCCCGATCGGGGTTGTTTCACTGATTTTAATGTCCTTGTAGACAGTTCCATCGGTCGTAGTAACATCTTCGGCCGATACCGCTGCGGTTAACAAGGCAGACAGCAATATAACTGCATACCCTTTTCTCATTTTTCAATATCCTTTGTTATAATTATCCGGATGCACTGTGCATACCGGCTTTACTCTGCAATTCCATTGGCCAATGAATTGTTCATTAAGTAGTCGCATCGATAATTGATTTGGTTACATATTTTCTGCAACAATAATAAAATAGTATTTTAATCCGGGTTTTTAAAAAACAACCGCAACGGTTAAATCAAACGCTTAAAGCCCGGAGTCTCCGTTAAAACCATCAAGGTTAGCGGTGAATTAACTGCCGGATTTGCATACTATTAAATGTAATGATATTATTACTAATGTTGTTTATAAACAGTATCTTGCTATGTGTAAGGGGAAAAGCAAATGACAATACGTTTATTGTCAACTTTATTGATAATGGCTGTAGCGGCTGCGACGACGACTGTCGCGGCGGAGACGGATGTTTCTCAGAAAACATGGGTCGCGGTTCACGATTTCACGATTTCACCCGATCTGTCCAAAAAAGGCATAAGCGGCTGGAGTATCGCTGAAGAAATGGAAAACAAGCTGACGCAGTCCGGGAAGTACCGGATGATCACCCGCGCCAAAATCGCCAAAGTGCTGAAGGAGAAAAACATTGACACCGGCGGATCGCTCAGCCCGGTCGAAATGGGTAAAGTCTCTCAAGCGGAATATATCGTTACCGGAGAATTGAAGAAGCAGGGGGATCGTCTGGTGATGGTCGCCAAACTGCTGGATGTGTCAAAACACACCGGCGAACTGGTGAAAAGCTTTGATACCTGGATGTATGATGACCAGGGGGAGAAAATTAATGAACCAGTCTCTTTTATGATTGCCGCTCTGGCCGAGAAGCTGACAATGACCCCGGGCGAGTTTCTCGAATACGGGATGGGCAGGATAAAAGCCAAAGACTATGAATCGGCATTTGAAGCATTCCGCGAAATGCAGCGGGTTACGCCGTTTGATCAGATCAAAATCGTCATGACGGACATCAGGAAGAATCCGCCGCCGGATTCGCAGCTGGAAATTCCGGCAAACGAACAGGATGCCGGAAAACTGTTTGACCGGGCTCTGGAATTAATGGCGAAAGGCGAAAACGGCCTGGCCGCAAAAATGCTTTACGGAATCCAGAAAAACCAGTATGTCGGCGAGCTGATCAAGCTGGTGGAAATAACCAGAGCCCTCTCAAAAAACCAGAGCGAACGGACGGAGGCGGCGCTGGAGGAGGCTTCACGCAAATACTGGAACGCGGTGAAAAATAAAGAACAGCAGGAAAAAGAGAAGGATCCGCGCGCGCTTTGTGATGAGGCGCTCGGTCAATTGTATGGCATTTTGAACGATAAAAATGTGTTTCTGTCGCCTCTGACCCGCCGCCGGGTTGAACAGATGGCGGCCAAGATTGAAGCCTTGAAGAAAGGCATGTATGCCGGGCCTTCGGCAGACGGAATGTGGGTGGTGCCGGATCTGGAAATAGTTTTCGTTCCGGTAAAACCCGGCATTTTGACCGGGCCGGCCAATGCGGATAAGAACAATCCGCAAATCCGCTATCTGGCTAAAATCACCCGGCCGTTCTGGATGGGTAAACACGAGATATCCATTCAGCAGTTCAGCAAATATCTGATTTCGCTGACGCTGAATGACCGCAATGCGCGGTATCAGGTGGAAAAAGGGTTGAATCTTACCAGCGAAGACTGCCCGGTCAATGAAGAGTATAACATGAAGGCAGGCTCCGGCCCGACCTGGGGGGATCCTTCAATGCCGATGACCGGCGTCAGCTGGCAGGGCGCGGCGGCGTTCTGCAAGTGGCTGACCACGGCGGAACGCGCCGCGAAACGGCTGCCGGAAGGTTACGTTTACCGGCTGCCGACGGAAGCGGAATGGGAATACTGCTGCCGCGCCGGCAACGCTGACGGCAGATATTATTACGGCGACGATATGGCGGCGCTGGGCGATTACGGCTGGTTTTCCGAAAACAGCGGCAACACCCTGCATCCGGCGGGGAAGAAAAAACCGAACGCCTGGGGGCTGCATGACATGCTCGGCAACTCCTGGGAGTGGTGTCATGACTGGTACGATGATAACTTCCTCAGCTTTGATTGCGAAAACCCGGTCGGCCCGAAAAACTCTTCTGACAGCACCAAGGTTTTGCGCGGCGGCAGTTTTACCAGCAATGCCGAAGACATGTTTTGTTCCGCCAGATATAATTTTGATTATAAATCCGGCAAGAAAAACATCGGCTTCAGAATAGTTTGTGCTCCGGCGATATAGCAGGAAGAAGTTCTAAAGTTCTAAAGTTCTAAAATGCTAAAGTGTTTAAATCCCAAGACTTTAGAACTCCAGAACTTCCCCATTTCCCCATTCTGTCTCCTGTCTACTGAATTTTCGCGTTTTACACATTTTGGACATTATAGACATACCCTGTGAAGAACTGTCCCGTCATTGCGGGACCATGTCTCGCACAAAGGCATCCCGCAGTCGCGGGACTAACCCGAGAGTTAGCAAGACACGAAGGTTTTTTACTATTCACCATTCCCATTTTGGACACTCCGATACTTTAGAGACCCGTTGAGTATAACGTGTTTCAAGTTTTATAAAATTTTCAAACAACTTCTACGACAGCCGGTTAAGATCGTCGTTAACTAATAACATTTTTGTAACTTCTGTAATTTTCGACACATTTGGGACATTTTGGACACTGCTTTGCAGAACCTTAAAACCATTTCTCGCACGAAGACGCAAAGACACAAAGAAATCCTTTTCTTCATTTTAGACAGCCACTCCGATACTTTGGATAGTCCTTGAGCATGATATTATCCTGTTTTACTGCTTTAACTTTCAACTTGTCTCGCTTGTCTCGCTTGTCTCGCTTGTCCACTCCCGCATTCGCGGGCTCCTCCCATTTTGGACACCCTTGTGCAGAACCCGGTGTAGCGCTCTCGCTCCGCGAGAGGTATTCCGAACCTTTCCGTCCGGCACGGACGGCACTACAACAAACCCATTTTGGACAGCCATTACCCTCATTTTGGAC
>CAIMFA010000835.1 GCA_903840185.1 uncultured Lentisphaeria bacterium
GGTGGAACTCAAAAGCGACAGATCGGCGTTGCCGGTAAGACCGGTCAATCCAAGTGTCAAAGTTCCGGCATTGGTCATGGTCAGCTTGTAGACGTCGGCGGCATCGCCGAAGCCAACCCAGTTGTCGAGGTTGGAAATATCGCCCGCCGCCTTGTAATCGTTCGCAGCAGTGTCTATCGGGAAATACTTTTCGCTATGGGTCAGCGTGTAGGCGGCGTAGTCAACGCTCGCGCCAGGTGTAACTTTAACATAATAGGTACCAGCCAGCAGCGTCACGTTATTAATTGCCTCACTGGTGGTTCCGGTATTTGATGAACTCTTCAGCACCGTACCGGTGGAACTCAAAAGCGACAGATCGGCGTTGCCGGTAAGACCGGTCAATCCAAGTGTCAAAGTTCCGGCATTGGTCATGGTCAGCTTGTAGACGTCGGCGGCATCGCCGGAGCCAACCCAGTTGTCAAGGTTGGAAATATTCTGTGCAGTCTTGTAATCATTTGCGGCAGTATCGGCTGGCGTCACGATAAATCTTGAAGAGCTGCTCCAGGAACTCCAATTGCCGGCATTGTCCTGCGCGCGCACCTGCCAGTAATAAATTTCGGCCGGAATATCAGCATCTGCTCCCTGGCTTGCAATGGCAGTTCCCGTATACTCCGGACTGCTGAAATCACTATTGTTGTCCACACGGAACTGATACTGCCTGATCCCGCTGGCATCGGTTGAATCATTCCAATCCAGCGCCACACTTTTCCCGGTTACGGTCTGCTTCAAGCCGCTTGGAGTAGACGGAGCGACCAACTCCACTGTGAGGCTTGCCGCGGCACTCCAGGCGCTAAAGTTACCCGAGTTGTCCTGAGTACGAACACGCCAGTAATGCGTGCCGGATGCAAGATTTCCCACAGACACCTGATTGTCAGCAACTTGTTTAAAATACTCCAGACTGATGAATTTATTGCTGCTGTCAAGTTCAACTTGATACTGTTTAACTCCACTGGTGGCGTCAGAAGCGTCATCCCATGTCAAAACCACACTAGTACCGTTAAGCGTCCTGTCCATTCCGGACGGCACTGTTGGCGCGGTAGTGTCCACCGCGAAGCTGCCGCCGCCAGCCCAGGCGCTGGCATTGCCGGCATTATCATCAGACTGGACCCGCCAGTAGTAAACGCCATCGGATAAATTGTAAACATTAGTATTGCTGGCGGTAACCGAGTACGGAACCGCTCCGGTAAATTGATTGTTCAAGGAATATTCAAATGTATAATTTTTCAGTCCGCTGCCGGTATCAGCACTGTCCGCCCAGTCAAACGCAACATTTTTACCGTTGACTGCTTGAGTCAATCCAGTAGGAACAGGCACAGTTGTATCTATTAAAAAGCTGCCGCCGGTAACCCAGGCGCTGGCATTATCGGCATTATCAGCAGCCTGGACCCGCCAGTAGTAAACGCCATCAGCCAGACCCGCGATATTCGCATCACTGTTGCTAAACGAACTCTGAACAGCACCGGTAAATTGATTGTTTAAAGCATATTGCAATACATAATTCTTCAATCCGCTGGTGGCATCGGTTGCATCTGACCAGTCTAATGCAACATTGCTGCCGGTAACGGTTTGAGTCAATGAAGCAGGAACAGTCGGAGCAACCGTGTCTACAGTGAAACTGCCGCCGGTAACCCAGGCGCTGACATTATCGGCATTATCAGCAGCCTGGACCCGCCAGTAGTAAACGCCATCGGCTAAACCTGAAACATTAGCATTACTGACCGAAATAGAGTTCTGAACAGCACCGGTAAACTGGTCATTCGAAGCATATTGCAGTATGTAATTCTTCAATCCGCTACCGGAATCAGAACTGTCCGCCCAGTCAAACGTCACATTTTTGCCGGTAACTGCCGAGACCAGTCCGGACGGATCGGTTGGCGGGATGATATCATCATTATCCTTGATATTGATGGTTGCGCTAGCCGCCGGACTGAGGACGTAAGCGGAATTTGCAGCCAAATTAATAATAGCAGTTTCGGTACTTTCGATAATGTTATCATCAATAACTCCAAGCGTGACATCCACATATGACTGCCCGGCGGCAATAACCACAGAATCAGTCAGGGTGGTACTGCCGTTCTTAAGTGTATAATCGCTGCCGGCAGTCGCAGTCCCGCCGACATTGAAATAGATTGTCAGGGCATTGGTAGTATCGCCAGTCCGGCTGATACGGAGTGCGCCGTTATTGTCAGGTTCGCTGGCATCGGCATCGGTCGCAGTAATTGTAACCTTGGGCAGAGCAATCAATACTGCGGTCAACTGGTCGCGGGTGGAATCAGTAAAATTCAGTGACAGTTTATCACCATTGCTGAAAATATAGCTGGAACCAACATTCAGATTAACCGTCTGACCACTATCCGTAACCGAAAATGTCTTGTTATTCATACCAGTCAAGTCAACCCCGTCGGCCAGAATGTAGGAACCTTCCGACGTATTGTCAAGATTCAGTGAATAGGCAGTATTGGCATTAATCCAGCTCCCGCTATTGACGGTAACCAGCACATCATTCGTTTTAGCTGTCGTCAAAACGTAAGACAACGCCGTCAAGCTGTTTACCGATGCGGCATTAGCCAGAATAACATCTCCGCCCGCGACGGTCAGTGCTCCGCTTGCAATCCCGCCGGAAGAAACATACATGCTGCCGCCGGAGTTGACAACAGTATTGCTTGTAACACCGCCGGAAGAAAGATATTGCTGACCACCGGAGTTGATGGTTGTGTAGTTCGCAACACCGCCGGAGGAAACATATTGCCGGCCAGAATAATTAATCGTTGTGGAATTCGCCACACCGCCGGTGGAAACACGCAACTGACCGCTGGAAGCAACTAACGTATCAGTCGCAGTTTGGCCAAACAGCACGGTTAATTGTCCGCCATTTTCCAGCAGAAAATTGCTGGCTGCGCCGCTAATAATTGAAAATGAACTATGTCCGTCGGAGCGGGTATTGGTACCACTGGTAATTTTTGCAGCAGTATAAGTCACGATTGCTGCGCCTGCCTGCTGATAAATAATGCTGGCAGTACCGCCGGAGGAAACATACTGCTGACCGCCGGAATTAATTGTCGTGAAATTAGCCACGCCGCCGGAAAAAACAAGCTGACTGCCGCCGGAGTTGACGACTGTAGAATTAGCCGTGCCGGAAGAAATAAACTGAATTCCCCCTGAGTTGATCGTCGTGGAATTTGCACTACCGCCATAGGAAACAAGCTGACTGCCGCCGGAATTAATTGTGGCGGAATTAGCCACACCGCCGGAGGAAACAAACTGGCTGCCGCCAGCGTTAACGACTGTAGAATTAGCTGCGCCGGAGGAGGAAACGACCTGACTGCCGCCGGAGTTGACAATAGTTGACTTAGCTACGCCGGAAGAGGAAATAAGCTGACTGCCGCCGGAACTGACGATGGTTGAAATAGCAGTTCCAAAGGAGGAAACAACCTGACTGCCGCCGGAGTTGATGACAGTGCCGGAAGTTATTCCGCCGGAAGATACGATCTGACCGCCGGCTGAACTAATAATATTATTAAGCGTTACTCCTCCGCCAAAAACAGTTTGAGTTCCGTTCTGCACGGTTTCTCCGGATACAGTGCTATAAACATTTACAGTAAACGCTAAGTCAGGATTGTAGCCAGGCTCAACAGCCAGGCCGACAACCTGATCTATGTAACCGTAAACGCCTGGCTCATAAGTTAATATGTAGGCCTGGTCTGTATTACTCCAGGTGACCGAGCAATAGCGGGTGATATCGGGAGCGCTCCGGCCTTCCCCGAAGTTGTCATCGGAATCTGAAATCCAGACACCGGTATAATAGTTTCTATTGCTTTGTGAAACGCTGGTGTTATATGTAAACCCCCAGCATGTGATGGCATGGCCGCCGCCACCGTCCCATTGCACACCCAGCCCGCAGACATCTCCGCCTCTCAGAAAACTGTCAAGGCTGGTCATTACTGTGGTTGAATCGAAGTCGGTACTAAGATAACTGGAAACAGTAATACTGGGAAAAAAGTCGCCTCCGCCGCTTTTCTTAAAATAATATTGGGTGCCGGCATAATCTCCGTCGAAAAACCATTCGATACCCGAATCGATCCAGCCGCCGTCATCTATAAAATTATTCCGGTAATAGTCCAGCAGATCATCTTCAGATGAAACTGACAGGCTGCCGGTGTTCTGACCCCATCCTGACCAGTAAAGCATGTTGGACACAGTGCCGGCCCAGCAGAGATTAGTATCGTCAACGCCGGTTTTTTCAGCGTCAATCGCACGAAGACTGGTGTTATCAATACGGAAAGTGGATGTTCCGCTGACAGGCGCCGAAGCTGATAAATTAATTGAAGTATTACTGCCGGAAATACTATAATTGACAGAATTTGGGCCGGGCTCTGCCGTGATGCCCCCGCCGGAGGTGAAAACTTTATATCCAGTTGAATTCCCGGAAGTTCCATTAATGGAAATATTCACGTCTCCGGGAAAAGTCAATTCTGCCTGATTAGCGGATGTATTGATTTCAGTTCCGGTTTCAGCAGCATTCTTAGACACATTGCCTTCAGGCAGCATTCCGGAACCGGCATTCTCTGAAGTGATAACATCACCCGTGGACTCCGCCGGAAGTGTCAAGGCGGCACCGGTAGTCAAATCTTCAATTCTGGTGTTGATGGAAGCAATATTAAAAATTTCTTCATCCTGCGGTATGGTGTCCGGCGCGATTTCAGCGGTAGAAGTCTTACCCGGAGTATTGTAATTGCTATCGTAGTCAGGTGCAATATTATCTATATTGCCGGAAAGCGCCTGGTAACCGCCGACACTGAGAGTTGTAGTATTTGCTGACTGGCTGCCGACTGTGATATATTGAAAGCCGGAATCAATAATTTCGTCAGTTAAAATATGTGATGATACGATTGGAGAGAAAGCCATGTTTCTATACTCCCGCTATGAAGATTAACGCGTTCCTGAAATGCCGGTTTAATGGTACAGGCAATCTGCTTGCGGAGATCAAACGCGCTGTTTTAAAGATGCTGTTTGCCATAATCCTGACTCTTATATAAAATTATTGCGCAACCATTAATGTTCATGTTTGATTCTAATTTAAAATAATTCTCCTCATTCTTCATTTAAAGAATCAATCCATTAATATTAATATATCCCGTAAAATAATTTATGTCAAAAAAAAATTATAAAAATATTCGTTTTTCCAATAATAAAATGCGCAAAAGCTTAAAAGTTTTAAAGCGTAAAGACGCGTTTAAATCTCAGCTCATAGCGTTAATCAGCAGATTCCAGAAGTTTGTAAACTCGTTCCACACCCGGAAAATCACGAAAAAGGAACCCGTTTCGCTGAAAGAAAACGCTTGAATCCAGGAATTGTTTTATTTCAGGGCGTTCAGACAGGCTGCGGTCAACGCCAATGATGAAAGGCATATCGGAATGGCTGGCGCAATATTCCAGACGCTTCAAAAGCGGGGTGGCATGCCAGCGGTGAAACAGTTCCAGATGTATGATTTTGCCGCCGGAATTTTTAAAACTAAGGTCGGCAAAGATTATTTCCTGATTGCCGGCATCGAAAAAAGGCGTATCGCCGACGATCTGCCAGTCTTGTATTTTTTCTTTGAACAGGCGGTGGAACATGGCAACTTCCTCCGGGACATAGGCGCTGAAATTGCGGTAATGACTGACCAGATTGCTTTTCCAGTCCAGCCGCAGTTTATATTTTCTACCGTCCATGTCAATTTCCGCCTTGATTATCCATTTTTTCAGCAGGCATACTGCCGGGAAAAAGGTTGCCAGCTGCAAACCGTATTTCCTGGAATTCTCAAAAATACTGGCGGGGCCGCTGATCTGCATCTGAATACGCATGGTCTTATCGCCTTGCTCATCTTTGCCGTCCGGCATTTTTTTGACTTCCGCCAGCAGCCGGAAAAATTTCAGGTACTTGAACAGGCGGCGCATTTCCGCCGGGTCAGGGTCTTCAACCTCCACCAGCATGTCGCTGCAATTGAACAGCAGCGCCTGAACCTGGGAACAATTATAACGTTCAAGAAGTTCCTTCGTGAACATCGGTTTAACCGCAACCAGAGTTTCGTTCTGCGGCAGATCGGCATAAATACCGCCGTCAATGATGCTGGATGATTCAGGAACTGCGGCAAGCAACTGTCGGCGGTATTCCTCCAAATCAGTAATTCCGCTGTTCAAAAGAGCGGCGGAACCGATAAAAAGTTTCTGCCGCAGCCCGGAATAATCAAAATCCAGCGGCATCGTGAATTTGCAGCGGTCCAGAATAAGCTTGTTAAAGCCTTTTGCCAGCTTCACATCTTTATGGGCATTGAGCAGCGGTTCAACTATTTCCTCAAGTTCGCCTCGAGCCGGTGCCGGGCTGCCTTCCGGCAGGCGGTAAACCGCGAGCAGTTCAGACGCCAGTTCCAGATTGACCGGATCGTCAACCGCGATAAATACTGGTTTTATCGACTCCCCGCTGCGGCGGAATTTAATTAAATCTTTAGTCAGCATTCAAAACCGCCTTTTCCAGCTGAAATGGTTTTTATAAGCGCGGTGTTCGCGCCGGCGTTCACTGACATTGACCTCGGAGGTGCCTTCGCTGACCAGTTCATACAGCACGGCCTGCTTCCCCTCGCCTGCCCGCAGTATCCGGCCCAGGCGCTGGACGTGTTCGCGAATACTGCCGCTGCCTGAAACAATGATTCCGATTCCGGCTTCAGGCACATCCACGCCCTCATTCAATACCTTGCTCGTAATCAATACCGGATATTGCCCGGAGCGGAAATTATCCAGGAATTCCTTACGTTCGGCAGCCTTGGTACGGTGAGTGATCACCGGCATCAGAAAACTGCGCCCCATGTCATAAGCGGTGTCGTTATCAGCGGTAAATATAATGATCCGTTCGCCGCGGTGACGGCAGACCAGTTCCCATACTTTATTGAACTTGCTTCTTCCGGCGCGGGCAATCCGGCGCTGGGTCAAATAAGCGTCAAGCGCCTTGCGCCCGTCCGGCTGCCGGGCGCACAGCCCGATGAACCTTGCCCAGTCGCTTTTCTGATTGAAAGTAATGCCGTTGCGGCGCAGGAAACCGGTATAAATCTGCCGCGACAGTTGATATTCGGCCGCTTCATCCGGCTCCAATGCCAGTTCCAGCCGCCGGGTGACATAAGGCGCCAGAACGGAGCCTTCCAGTTCGTCTATATGTATCTGGTAGGCAATCGGGCCGATCAATTCTTCTATGATCTCATTTCCGCCGTCATCGCGGTCGGGCGTGGCGGTCAGTCCCAGACGGTAAGGAGCCATGCACATGGATGCGGCGGTGCGGTTGACCGGACCCGGCAAATGATGACATTCATCAAAAATCACGAAACCGAAGCGGTTGCCGATGAATTCCATGTGAATCACCGCCGAGTCGTAAGTCGTTACCGTAATATGCTCAATCTCGCGGCTGCCGCCGCCGAGCATTCCTACTTTGCAGCGGAAAAACTTCTCCAGCGAACTGGCCCACTGCTGCATCAGGTCAATGGTGGGAACGACAATCAGCGCCGGACGTTTGATCGCGTTTATCGCCATGACCGCCAGATAAGTTTTCCCGGATCCGGTCGGCATGACTATCATCGCCCGTCCTGCCGCCTCCACCCGCCAGCAGCGGAATGCCTCCTGCTGATGCGGACGCGGCGCAAAACCGGCATGTAATTCCAGTTCCAGCGGGGAAGAGGCGCGGGCTTCGTCGATAAAGTCAATCTTGTGTTCCCGCAGGGCAATAATTATCCTGGCGTATTTATACGCCTGCGCCCGGTAGAGCTTGACCCGGTCATCGAAAACCACGTCAAGCGCGACGGGAATCAATTGTCCGGGCGTGGCTTCAAGCAGCAGCGTACCCTGGGAAAAGCGGATTCTTACCGGAGGTACTGTGGTCATATTTACTTTTTGTCCCAGTCCGGACGAAAGGCTCCGATACTTCCAATAATGAGAAAAGACGCGAGATAAACCATCATGACGTAAAAGATTTTAACCAGTAAAGTTTCGGACCGGAAAACAAGCAGCAATAAAGCCGGAGACGCTAATGGAATTCCAATGTACAAACCCCATTTCAGTCCGCGGTTCCAGTTGGGATATTCCGGATAATCGAATTCCGGAAGCTTAATATCATCAGGTTCCGGTTTCTCCTCTCTATCCATGATTACTCCCGATCTTTAATTTATGGTCTTGAAATCCTCGGTTTTTCCCAGACTGCGGGAAATCGCCACCCGGCCGGAACGCGCGGTCTCAATAATTTCATAGTCCTTGATCAGTTCGATGAAATTATCAATCTTGTCGGCTCTGCCGTGCAGCTCAATGCCCAGTTCATTGGTATGAACCAGCACAATTTTGCCTTCAAAAATCTCGACCAGCTGCAGAATCTGGGAACGCTGCTCGTGATTCTCTGCTTTGACTTTGATCAACGCCAGTTCGCGTTCAATAAAGCGGCTGCCGGTAAGGTCTTCAACTTTGATCACGTCCACCAGTTTGTTGAGCTGCTTGTCAATTTGCTCAAGCACCGCATCGTCTCCGGTAGTGACGATCGTCATTTTGGATACGTTCGGATCGTGAGTCTCATTGACAGTCAATGAGGAAATATTGTAGCCGCGGCCGCTGAACAGCCCGGCAATCCTCGCCAGAACACCGAATTTATTTTCAACCAAAACCGAAATTGTATGTTTTTCCATAATAGTTATATCCAGTTTAATGTTTATCCCTGATTGTTATTTTAATAAATTGCATCTGAAATGCCGGTTTTGCAACCTCTTTTCAATAAAAAGATATCACTCAAGAATAGTACGGTCACTTCTTATTCAAAAGACTACTGCCATAAAAACCGCAAATTTAGTTCAACATTACCTGACCGCCGGTTACGGGGATGGCCTGTCCGGTCTCATATTTCTGTTCAACCACATAGATGATCGCTTTGGCCACGTCAGCGGGGAAGCAGCCGCGGTTCATCGGGACTTTGGCCTCGTAGAACGCCTTGACATCGCCAATGGTCAAAGCGCCCGGCACTTTGCCGCTGTTCAGGTACTGAACAAACAAACCTTTTTCGGGGTCGCTCCAGAGCGGACCATCGAAAAAATTTCCGGGGCAGATGCTGTTGACTTTAATTTTGTCTTCCACCAGTTCCAGCGCGAAACTCTGCGTCAAACCGATGGTGCCGAACTTGCTGCCGGCATACGCGCCGTTGCGGTTGCTGCCGGTCAGCCCGCTCTTTGAATTGATCTGCACAATGTCTGTCCAGTTATTGCCATGCTTGTTCTGAAGCGCCATGACCGGCGCAACATGTTTAGTACAGAGGAAATATCCGGTGTAATTGATATCGGTAACGAATTCCCAGTCTTTCAATGTCATCGTTTTAACTGAACCGGCGCGCAATACACCGGCGTTGGCAACAAGAATGTCAATGCCGCCGCAGCGTTCGACCAGTTCGGACATCATCTTCTGCACTGACTCTTCAGATGAGATATTTACTTCCAGCGCAATAGAACAGGATGACCCGAATTTGGAATTGATCACGGCCGCCGCGCCTTCAGCGCCCTGACGGTTCATATCAACGATAACGGCCAGGGCACCTTCAGCAGCCAGTTCTTCGGCAATGCCGAACCCGAATCCCTGAGCTCCGCCGGTGATGACCGCGATTTTGCCTTTCAGCCGTCCGCCGGATTTGCCGGATGACACCTGTTTGCGATATGACTCCACTTCCCAGTTTTCAATAAACCCGCGCGCTTTGTCACTCATGAACAGACAGCCGCCGAATGCGGCGGTCCAAGCCTGGACTTTGGCGGCATCCGTCGCCAGACCGGCCACGGTAAGCGCGTCTTTGTAAGTATCGGCGACACAGAACACCGCTTTACCGGGAACGGATACGACTTTCGGCTTATAGCCATATTTAGCTTCAAACGCCACGACCGCGTCCAGATTCGGAGTTTCGGTTTCCAGACAGAAAGATTTAGCATAAACGATATGATCCGGCGTCAGTGCTCCGGCCGCGACTTTGAACGGCGGCAGACTGATTACCGTCGCGGGAGTGCCGGAGCCCAGCAGCGAACGCAGCACCGGCGCATTTTCAAACACAAACTGGACATCTTTTTCGCCGGTGTTCAACTTCAACGGCACACCATGTTTCTGATAATGTCCGGCCAGCTTATCCATGATCGCCTGGTAAATTGAACGGATGCTTTCAGCTTCATCCGCGCCGACGAACACCCCGTGATTCTGCAGGAAAATCACCTGCGGATCGCGGCCTTTGGCCTGCTTATAGTCCAGCGCCGCCTGATAAACCGCTGACGCCAGCGTAAAACCGGGATCAATGTAATCTATCCACAAAGCTTCCGGAAACAGCGCGGCGCAAATCTCTTTGCCGTTTTTGCCGCAGGTCATGCCGTTGACCGCCGCAGGATGAAGATGAACTACAAAAGCGGTCGGAATAAGTTCATGCAAAGGGGCCTCGACAGAAGGGCGGCCGGAAGAATCATAACAGACAGCGTCAGCCAGCATTTTCTTGACCACTGCTTCACGCTCCGCGGCGGTGGCAAATTCGCCGATGGTAAAAACCGCCCGGACTTTTTCGCGTTCCATCTTAACAAAATCTTTTTCAGTAATGGATGCCAGACTGATCCCGCTGGGTTTTACATAGAGGAATTTACCGTCTTTAAAAGAGGTGTTGCCGCCGCCGCCCAGCACGTAATCCGGATTCAGCCCGAAATAAGTTGACAATTCAGTAATGCTTTTCAATGACATCGTAAATGCTCCTTAAAATTATTTAAAAATAAGTTTTTTGCAAAAAATTTCGTTAATACTCAAAATATTTCAAAATACGTCAAAATAGATAAAAATCTATCATAAAATTACAACGAAAACTGCCATGATTCAAGTAATAGATATCAGGAAATCCGGAATTATTACATCCGTATGGCAGACTGGAGGAATTCTACGCTTGATTTACCCATGTTTCAAGATTATCTTTATTGCTTGTAAGAAAAACTGAATAAACATTTTGGAGATATGAATGTCTGAACAAAAACCTGCAAAAACCAGGGAGCATTTTCTGCAAAACGACCGGCGCAAAACTTGGAAAATAGAGACGCTATTTGAGAATTTTCTCTGGTCAAGCCGTTTTTTAGTGCTGTTTGCAGTAGTATCGAGTCTGCTTGCGTCACTGATTCTCTTTCTAATCGGCACTTTAGACATTGTAAAACTGATTATTGATCTGGTGAACGCCAGCAGGGGAACAGGGCCGGCGATGGATTTGCATGGAGCAGTGCTTGGAACGATTGTCGGCAGCATTGACATCTTTCTGATTGCGGTGGTTTCACTTATTTTCAGCTTTGGCCTGTACGAACTCTTTATCAGCCATATCGACGCGGCGGACACTACCGAATCGTCAAATATTCTGGACATCGGCTCACTGGACGTGCTGAAAGACAAGATCGGCCAGGTTATCATTATGGCCCTGGTTGTCAGATTCTTTCAATTCGTACTGGCAATGAAAATGGAAAATATCTCACAGATGCTGCTTTTTGCCGCCTCTGTCGGTATTCTGTCGCTGGCGCTGTTTCTGATACACCTTGGCAAGAAATTGTCACACGACTCGAAATAGGCCGCTCAAGGCCTGCTCGATACTATTCTGCATTTGCCAATCTTTTTTCTTGATATATATTGTTTATACGATCATGCAATATGATGCAGGCTCAGGAATCCAAACAAATCGGAAAGGGGAAGAGAAATGAGAAAGTTAATCATGCTCGCTGCGTTCATCGTTGTCACTGGACTTATTGCCGGATGTTCAACGGTTCCGAAACATTGCAACATGACCGGCGCCTGGAATTACAAGTTTGAAGAAACCGGCAGAAGCGGAGTACAAAACGGCTCAATGACTTTGGCCCAGGACTCCTACAAGCTGCAAGGCAAATGTATCGACGCTTTCGGCGAATTTGCACTTACCGGCACCAATACAGAAAACAGTCCTAAGTTTATTATTGACGGAAAACGCACTGACGACAAACGGAATTTCCATCTGAACGGTACGCTGACTTCGGATAATGAATTCGAAGCAACTTACACCACCGACCAGAATACATCAGGTACTATGAAAGGCAGCAGAATCACTGCCGAGTAGAAACTTTAAATAAAAGCAGGCTGAGCGGAAAATTTTCCGCTCAGCCGTTTTGGTTTAATGGTTAAAATTGCGGAAGCCAGGCCTTAGTGGCTTTTATCAATTCAAGCCCCATTTTGCGTACATCGGACGGCGGCAGATTCGCACACAGCGGATCGAGCATCAGCGAATGCAGCGCCAATTCCAGATCGCCTTTCATCGCCGCTTCCAGCGTCATCGTCTGCACTTTGCAATGCACGTCGATAGTCGGCTGAATCTCAGACGGCAGCGATCCGATTGCAATCGGGGTGAATCCGCGGGCGTCAACCATTCCCATAGTCTCGACCACCGCGCCGCGCGACAGATTATCAATCTGTCCGATATTCGGCATATTCACAACGTCAATAAACGGCTTGTTGGTGATAAACGCGGTCATAATGTCAACCGCGGTTTCCCTGGAGCGTTCAAACGGCTCCAATTCCCCTGATGCAAGTTTCGCCGCCCGCTCTCTGGCGTTCTTTCTGACGTCATACCGCTCCTCAATGAAAGTCCTGACCAGTCCGAAACGTTTAAACGGTGCTTTACCGTTATTGATAAATCCTGGCAGAAATTCACAGGTATGGCGGTCGCCGGGATATGGCAGATAACCGTACTGCCGGTAAAGTTCATCCAGCAGTTTATATTTGTGGTACGTCATGCCGGCTTCATCTTTGTGTGTTTCTGCAAAAAACTCATCCATTCTTTTGCCAGCCAGTTTTTTCTCCAGCAGCGGATATCCGGGCCGGCCTTTGACCGTAAAATCCGTCACCCAGAAAAAATGATTAACGCCGCCGTATTTCAAGCAGATATCTTTTTCCTCCACGCCAAAAATCTTTTCCAGCAGATGATAGGCGGCAAATACGCCATGACATAAGCCGACCGTGCGCAGCGAGGTTGAAGCATATATCGCGCCGGTCAACGCCGCCATCGGATTGGTATAATTCAGGATAATCGCTTTGGGTGATAATTTTTCAATCTTCCGCGCCATTTTAACAAATACCGGAACGTTCCGCAGCGTACGCGACCAGCCGCCTGGCCCGACCGAATCCCCGACCGTGTGGAGAATGCCGTACTTTTCCGGAATCTTCAGGTCATGGCGCATCATCTCCAGATCGCCGGTGGAAATCGTTATTACAACGAAATCCGCCCCGGCAAACGCTTTTTCTTCGGAGCTTCCAGCCATGAACTTGAATCCGGCACCCAGCGTTTTAGACATTTTTTCCACCGCGGACTTCACTTCTTTGGCAGCTTGAAGATTAGGATCCAGCAAATAGACTTCAC
>CAIMFA010000836.1 GCA_903840185.1 uncultured Lentisphaeria bacterium
AATAAATATAACGGCTTTCTAAAGTTGTTTTTTAATGCTCTGATTGAAGACAAAAAACTGGATAAAAACCCTTTTCAGTCAATAAAGCGTTTAAAGCAAAAAGCAAATAGCCGAAAGCCCTTGACAAAAGAACAAATTTACAAACTGTTAACCACTGCGACCGGCGAACTGGCTTTATTAATAGGCATGGGTTACTTCACAGGGCTCCGGCGCGGTGACTGCTGCACCCTGCTATGGGATGACGTGGACATGGTCAAAGGTATTATTACCCGCGTGCCGAATAAGATAAAAGGGCATTCTGATGACCCGGAGCCAGTAAAAATAGGCATTAACGAACACCTGTATAAGGCATTGGCTGCAATACCACTAGAAAAACGCAATATTTATGTTTTACCGCAAATGGCAGAGTTCTATAATAACAATAAACGTGACCGTATTAATCGCCAAATCAGAAACCTTTTCAATAAATGTGGAATAAATACTGCAAAAGCCGGAACAGGAACAGAAATAAAAGAAGATGAACAAGGCAAAAAGAAAAGAGTATCCACCGGTAAACGGGCAATCGTAGAACATGGATTTCATTCGTTCCGTTATTCTTACATCTCTCACCATGCGGAAGCAGGCACCCCTCAAGCAGTGATACAGAAAAACGCCGGACATAAAAATCCTGCAATGACAGAACATTATACGCAAATTTCAGATAATTCAGCAATTAAAACCAGTAACGTTTTAACTCTTATGGGGAGCAAGACGACAATCGCAATACCAGAACCAGAGCGCGAACGCTTGGCGGAACTGACTAAAACTTTACCGATTGAAAAGATCAAAGAACTTTTAACTATTGCGGAGAGATAATAAATGGACCTTCGATTGCTGAACAACAAGCGCGGCACACTTACTGCAAGGCACCCGCTATTAGAGGAAATATGGATTGAGCTGGAAAAAAAGCACCCTGGCCAAAGCCGTAAACAGATTTACAGCAGCCACAAAGTGCCATTGGTTCCAAAAAGGACCTGTGAAGCTTATCGTTATCACGCCAAAGGCTCCGAAGATCCGCTATTCGAGCGTATTCCATTTGCATGTAACGATGAGCTGGAAACGGAGATGGAACGTTTTTTGCGCAATATTTACAATCTTGAAGACCACTACGCAGACCGAGTGCAGACTCAAGCCGCGATTGATTCCGTTGGTAAACTACTGAACTCCGCAGGCACGAAAATAATCGGAAGGAAGCTTCAAGAAAGTCTTGATTACTTACAAGAAAAATTTAATGATATTGGACTTTTTGTAATTATTCCCAACATCAGTAATAATAAACCAATCCTGTTCACTGATTTTAGCTCTTTTAAAGATGACTTTTTAAGACGTGCCAGAATAGCGCTTAGGTTGGAAGAAATTCCAAAATTTTACTTCCGCTGGACCGGTTATATTGATACTATCAACGAGATCAGGAATACCGCTAATCTGGTTTCGAGTTGTTTTATCGAAAAGGAACGTATGGATTTAAACTTTGAAATGGCGCTTTCGGCAGTTTATGATTGCGGCCGCAGTTTTGAGCTCATCCACGCGGAACCGTACACCAGCGCGACGACGAGTGTTGCAAGGAGCAGTAGTGGAGGCAAAGCCACAATGGACATAATAAATTCAAAAAAAGCATTTGACGATGACGCTTTGCGGAATCTGGTCATTAAATATGTTAATGCTCATAGAACTCTCCCGGACCGGTCAATTAATCTGGCAGCTAAAGAACTTGCAAAATGTAATAAATTCCCATGTTCAAAAACAATTAAAGCCAAATTCAAAGCAGAATTGGAACCAATGAGAAACACTAAATATAAAAGGAAAAAATAGGTTTTCTTGAGCTTAGTATTAGGAACACGAGTGCCGTGTTCACAACAATTTGACTCGATCTTTATATCAACCGCAGCCTGTGTGGCAACATGCGATATCAGGTTATTGCGACAATATAAGGATTTGTAACATGGAAATCTCAAGACGTATCACCCCAGAAATCCTGGCGGCAGCCACGGGCATTTTGCAGCCCTACTGCGCAGGCCTTTCCCCAATCGACCTTGTTCAGGCGATCACCAATCACAGAGCGGAAAAAGTCAAACCTAATGAATTGCAAGCGCCTTTGACCTATGCGCAGTTTGCCAAGTTGACCGGGTTATCTCTGCCTTCTGTCGCCAGAATGGCCGCCAGAGGGGATTTTCCCAAGTTGCGCATCGGCCTTCGTTCCGTCAGAATTCCCTTTGCCGCTGTTGAAAAGATACTTAACGGAACTCAATCCAGCGGGGAGTCAAAATGATAGAAAATAATATCGATCATTCCGATTCTGACGGCCTCAAGGAATGGTTCGGCGACGTTCTGACAAAGTCCGGAATTCCGAAGGATTTAGCCATTAAACTGGGCTGGAAACCTGTAGGGAAATCGTATATCAATTTGTGCCTCAGTTTTGCTCCCCAGTGCGGGAACCAACCTGTCGAAGGCTTTGAAATTCCTTACCTAGCTGCTGATGGTCAGGCGCTGGAAACTCCGGGCGGCGAGCCGTATTTAAGGATACGTTTGCACTATGCTGCGGAGATTACCGACGACAAAGACGACAAGATAAAGGCGGCGAAGTATTTGTCTCCGAAAGGTGCAGGCATTCAACCGTATATCCTGCCGGGGGTGTATGATTGGCTGATAGGCAATCCCAATGCTCCAATGATTGTGACTGAAGGGGAAAAAAAAGCTGTTTCGGCTTTTGTCAAAGGGTTAGCGATAGTCGGGATACCGGGTATCTGGTGCTGGAGTGACGGGGAGAAGAATCTGCACCCCCTGATTGCCGATTATCTCAAAGGCCGCAACGAAGTAGTCTTGATTTTCGACAGCGATGCGCTAAACCCGAAGAAGAAACCGGAGTTCGACCGGTGTGCTGAATATCTGGCTAATGCGCTGATACCGTTCAACTGTACTTTGAAAGTCTGGGTCGTTCCCGGAGACAAAGCTGAGGATAAAGTAGGACTGGATGATTGGCTGGTAGCTGGCGGTACGCCGGAACTGGCAAGGGAGCTTATCGCGAAAGATGCAGTTACTGTATTTCCGCGCCCGCGAGTTGATGTTAACCCAGGACGGATAATTCCTGTAGCTGAGTTAATCGGCCAGAGTGCTGCCCGTCGGGGTGTTCTGTTCAGGTTTACTCCTAATGTAAGTTCCATGGGCGGTGAGGCTGTTTGCAATCCGGAAGACAAAGGCAGCATTTGCTTGCTGAATCCAACCGAAGGCGTCAGCTTGTTTGAGGAAATTGTGTCCCCTTTCAAACAAACGCCCAAAGGCCCGGTTGATGCGGTGTTTGCCGACAGTAAGATCCGCCAGATTACCTCTACTCCGGCATTCCTCCGGCAGCTTTCTCCGATAGTTTCTTTAAGTCATTGCCCGGTGCTGGTGATGAGCAAAGGGAAACTGCGGACGATAACCGGCCATGACCTTGAATCCGGGATATGGGCGTCTGGCTCCGTCAATGAGCCGGAGTCTTTAGCTGAAGCCGTCTCTATACTGTTTTCGGTAGACGCGGAGACGATGTTTGCATCGGAGGGGGACCGGAGCCGGGCGATGGCCCATATATTGTCTCCTGCGTTCGCCATGAGCGGAATTCTGCCCTGTGCCTCCCCGATACTGGCGATTGAGGGTAATGATTCACAGGCCGGAAAAGGGAAGAAGTCGAAGCGGACTGCGGCAATCTACAATGCCGTACCGGTCATTGTAAACCAGCCTGGCGGCTCCATCGGTTCGATAGAAGAAGGACTCGATGCCGCTTATATTTCCGGGGCAGAAATCATTTCCCTGGACAACATGGAGCAGCAAGGGCAGAAGCCGTTCTCCAGCCCGAAGATATGCTCCGCATTGACTGAAACCGTGTATACCGCCCGGGCCGCTTACTCGAAGAATGTGCAGTTGGATCCGAGGCGACGAATTATCATGCTCACCTCAAATGGAATAATTTTGCTCAAGGACATCCTGAACCGGTGCTGTTTAGTCATGCTGCTCAAACAGAATGACCGGCGGTTCAAAGAATACCCGGAAGGTTCGCAGGAAGACCATATCCGGGCGAACTATCCAGTATATCTCGGTGCCGTGTTCCGGGTCATCCGGGAATGGCACAGCCGTGGCTGTCCGCAGTCGTCAATATCCGTATCCACCGGCTTTGAACGCTGGTGGCGGGTCATGGACTGGCTCGTTGTAAACATCTTCCAGTTAGCATCCGTCATTGATGGTTATAAGGAAATCTCCACCAGAATAACTGATCCGGAACTGTCATGGTTGCGGAATGTGATTAATGCTGCCGTTGAGGCCGGAAAGGCTGATCAAGCGTTACAAATCACCGAGCTTCTGGAAGTCATGATCGAAGCCCGGCTTGATCTGCCTGGATGTACCGGCGTGTACTCGATTGAACAGTTAACCGAAGATAAACAGAAAACCTTGATTATGATCATTGGTCAACGTGTAGGCCGGTTATTCCGGAAACACGGCAAGCAGGATGAGATAGTTATCACCCCGTGGAGAATAATTAGGACAGAGGAGCTACGGACCTATTCCGCAGGGAGCAAGGAAATTAAGCTTTATACCATAAGCCAGCTGCCGACAGTATCCGGGGATATGATTATGAAGGATATCATTCAACAGTCAGAATCACCGCTGCCGGTTATAACCGAGTCGGTCTGCAATGATCAAGTTTTAACGTCACCGCCGGAGGTCACCGGGGATATTGCCAAATGTCCTGTACCGCCAGCAACTGTAACCCGGAATGTTGTCAACTTTAAACCATTCCCATCTCTGCCGCCTGGTATGTCCGGAAAAGTTGTCAACGTCAATCCTGTACCCCCCCAGCCATCGATAGTATCCGGGAAAGTTGCCACCGTCAATCCCGTGTCCCATCCACAGCCACCGAAGATATCCGGGAAAGTTGTCAATTGTCCCGTACCGCCACCGAAAGTGTCCGGGAGTGAATGTTATCATGAAAGGACAGCTCCAGACTTAATCTTAGACCTGTAAAAGTAAAGGAAAAGCCCGTTGAAAGCCTGTTAAAGCCTGTTAAGCTTGTTAACGTAAAACTTTATAGTATAATTAAATATTCATTTGTTTTGATTTATAGTTTTAAAGAATTTCAATAACTCGCTTCAACGGGCTCAACGGGCTTTAACGGGCTTTAACAGGCTTTTTAAATTATAATCTGTAATCAAGCATGTGTTTTCCCGGATAGATTAAAGATGCCCGGACTGCTTTTATAAAGACGTACCTTCCGGCGTATTCAAACTTCCGTCTAAATCAGACTCCGGCAGGATGAACGCCTTCCTCTCCGCACCCCGGCAGATATCGAACATACCGGGCGACTTCAACACGTCTGCCGGTGACAAGGATGCGCCGAAGCTGGTTAGAGCCGTCCAGGAAATCAGGAACCGGATCAAGGCCGACCCCAACTACCGGGGTGTCACCTATTCGACATATCTCGGTCACGGCCTGCTGCCGATGCAGAAGCAGTTGAAGGGGGTACCGACCGGGTTGTTCACCGGTGAGGAATCCGCCCGGCGCAAGAAGGAGCTGGTCGAGGCCTATAACAGAGGCAAGATAAAACAGCTGTTGTTGTCCGGGTCGGGCGCTGAAGGTCTGGATTTGAAGGGCACCAAGCTCATGCAAATTCTCGAGCCGCACTGGAATAATCCGTTGCTGGACCAGGTCAAGGCCCGGGCGGTCAGATACATGTCGCATGCGGCTTTGCCGGAGAACGAGCGGAAGGTTGAAATCCAGAACTATCAGGCTA
>CAIMFA010000837.1 GCA_903840185.1 uncultured Lentisphaeria bacterium
GTCGAGGGTGATCGGCTGCTGGACGCCAGGGGGAATCCAGTGCTGCTGCGCGGCATCAACAGTTCCGGTCTGGAGTTCGGCGAAGCGAACGGCGCGCCTTTGCGCGGCGGAGGAATATTTTCCTACTGGCATCGTCACAGCGCCCAGGAATACGCTAATATCGCCCAATGGGGCTTTAACATTGTGCGCCTGCCCGTCTCCTGGGAAAATATCGAACCTGATGCGCCGGTTGCAGGTCAGCACCGCTATAATGAGGTTTACCTCGGCGCAATTGATGAGGCGATCCGCCTGGCGGGACAGCGCGGCCTGCCGGTGGTGCTTTCGATGCATCACAATCACTGGTCTGGAGGCCACTCGTATCAGCTTCCCAACGGGAAGGCGATTCATGGCGGCGGCATGCCTAAGTGGCTTTATCCGGAAGGTGACCATTTCGCAGCCGAGGACAGACTTTTTGCCGACGATCAGGGCGGGCAGGGGTATTTAATGGATGTCTGGACGATGCTTGCCAGGCGTTATATCAACACTGATAATATGATCGGGATCGACGTTTACAATGAAGCTCCGCACCGGCGGAATGCCGGTGACATGGCTAAAGCGGTGGCTGGTTTGACAGGACTTTACGACAGGGCTGCCGGGAAACTGCATGCAGTCAATCCGAAGCTGCTGCTTGTTTTTCAGGACTTTGCCGACCATGACCCGCGCTTGACCCGCCTGCCGCAAAATGTCAACGCGATTTATTCATTTCACGCTTATCAGCCGCCGTGGCCTGCCGGGAAAAATAATTTTGAAGCACATCTCAACCGGGCTAAACAGCTTGGCGTGCCGGTCTGGATAGGCGAGTTCGGGCGTCTGGGCGGTCCGGATTGGAAGCAGGAATTACAGGGGCAAATCAACTACATGAAAACAAACCGCATCTCGTGGTGCGTATGGGCGTACCAGATGTACAACTGGCCGCTGTTCGGCCCAGTCGGGCAGGGGCCGCTGGACAAAGAGCAGCTATCCATACTTCAATCCGGGATGCAATAGCACAAGATAAGTAAGAAGATATTCTATTCCTTCTCTTTCACTTCCTGGGCGGTGATGTCTATGACATCGTTGTCTTCTCTGATGAAACCTCTGAATTCCTCCGGCTCCGGCGGAGCTTCGGAGAAAGTGGCGTCAATGGTATCGGTTTCGTACTCATAGGCGGTATTCTTTTTATCGCCTTTAAATACGCGCATCCTGGTTCCGCCGAAGATCATCCACAGCATCAGTACGATCAGCAGCAGCGGCAGCAGAATCAGCGCGAAGCAGGTGATGACCAGGCCGCCAATCAGCAAAAATATGATTTTTATCAATTTATTCATGATGTTAATCTAGTGAGCCAATTGCAAAACTCAAGTTTTGCATGAATTTAGAATCTAGAATCTGGAATCTGGAATTCAGAATTAAATTCGAACTAAAATCCGGATTTATTCTGACTTCCGGCTGCTCACCTTGGATATTGGAAATTCCTGCCTTGAGTAGGGCGGTTTTGCCAAAACCGCCTTTTGAGCCAGTTTCGGCGAAACTGGCCTACTTGGCTTCCGGCTTTTATTTTTTTACTTGGATATTGGAAATTCTCCCGCGAAGCGGGATCCCGCAGGGCGGGAGAATATCCAATAACCAAGTAAAAAAAATAAAAGCCGAC
>CAIMFA010000838.1 GCA_903840185.1 uncultured Lentisphaeria bacterium
CACAACTGATACCATCAAGGCGATGGTTATGGTCAATATTTTCATTTTTTCAAATCCTCTTTTTCAAAGTCAATACACTAGTTTTGATTCGTCAATGCATAATACATTTATGGTTGTTCTGACTACCACGATTCAAACATACCGGGTATTATGTCCGCCCCCCGATGCCCTTTCGGATATATTGAAAATTTACTTTAATGGCATCGGATAATCTCGTTTTTGCTTAAATTTACATACAATGCCTAAATCATCGGCATCCCAGTGTTTTAACTTGCCTGCCACTGCAAGTTAAAACCACAGCGCATTATCCAATACACTTTCCCCGGCTGCTTCTTCAGGATTAATAATTCATGTTTGGAAAGAAATAATAATAGCAATAATAGATATTGGTGCCGGGCAACTTGCTGGTACTTAGGACTTTCTTAAAGTCGTCAACGTGTCCATCGTAAAAAAGGATATTTACTTTGTTTTGACCGTGCCGCATCCATGCGACTAGGTAGTTGTATTTATCCCAGTTGCCGGTATCACCACCAGTCCAAGAGTAGTAATAGCCTTCAAAGAGAGCCATTTTAGCACTCGGATTTTTCATTACGTTGGTTTTCTTAAAATATTTATTTGAATCAGAACTCTGTACTATGGGCGACGCAGTCGAAGCCGAGTAACCGGCATACTGCCACTTCGAATAAGCTCCGGCGGTTTCATTAGCATTACCCACCGGTTTATTGAGAACAAACGTACTTCCTGTATCCGTAACAACCCCTGGAGTCCCAACATCAGCCGCAGTGGAAGGACATATTGGAACAGTTGTCTGCCGGATGCCATTGGCGTTTATTCGGCTACATACGTTAGGCACATAACGGTAAAGTTGATAGAACCACGCAGTCGTAGAAGCCCCTACTTGTGCCGGAGTCAGGTAATCATTATTATCGCTGGAATAATAGCTTTCCGCCAGCCCTAGCTGTTTCAACTGGTTTTTGCAGGATGTGGTTCTGGCTTTATCGCGAGCTTTATTCAATGCGGGAAGCAGCATTGAGGATAAAATAGCGATGATAGCGATCACTACCAGGAGTTCAATGAGTGTGAAATTCGATTTACCCGACAGGGAACTTTTCTTAAACATAAGCGACCTCTTTGTTGTTGATACTGATATTTTGTTAGATATTCATGATTTTAGATGAAATTCTGGTTTAAAAGTTTATTTGCCGGCAGTAGCCCGGCGCCTCTGGCCAAGTCATCGTCCCCGCATTTAGCACTGAATACATCCGTATGCATTCCCCAGTTGTGCACACCGTAATGTCCCATGACACGGCGGACGATAGCAATAGAGACTTCAGGAATTTCCGCCGTCCATGGTGGCAGAAAAATCGCTTCCGGATTGAAAATGTAGGCCAGATTAATCACTGTTTTGCCGACATATTCAAAATATTCACTCATGAGCTGAGCGCAAACTCGGTCTCCGTCCTGGATGGCGCGGATAATCATTGGCAGCGTAATCTTTATGGAGTCTTCCGGCAGATAATTTCTGACTTTGGTGTTGCCATTGTCTGCAATAAGCTGTTCAAGCCGGTTCCATATCTTGTAAAAAGGCATGATCATACCGACGGTTCCTCGCCGTCCATCCGCATTCTGTTCGCCGTCTTCGCTGATCTGCATCATCTCGACTTCTCCGGCATTGCCCTGATGTCCTCTGTACAGTGCGCCGTTAAGAAACATGCCAATCCCGTAGCCATGATGGAAATATAAAAATGAAGACATTTCCTTAGCCTTGCCCCACCTGTGTTCAATCATCGCCAGTAAATGCGGCAGATTGATAATGAAACAGTCTTTGCCGGTTTCAGACTTAAAATAATCGCACAGCTTGAAGTCCCGGCTGTGCTCAAATTGCGCGGATGAAACCACCATGCCCTGCTCCGGTCTCAGAATCCCTGTCAGTGAAATACCAATCCCGGTGATATCGTTGATGCTAATGCATTTCTCTTTAAGCATAGCCCTTACCTGCTCAATAACACAGTCACATTTATGCCGCCAGTCTTCATCCGGGAGAGAGTGCATGTCTTTTTCGATGACCGCTTCTACTTTTGCATTCATTAACGCAATTTTAGCGGAAGTCATGCTATAAAAACTGACGCCGATGCTGTATATCAAATCCTGCTTCAAGTATATAGACATAGGCGGACGTCCACGCTCGCTGATTCTGGTGGTGCTTTCCTCGACTAGATCGGACTCAATCATTTTATCAACAAAATTGCTAACGGTCTTTTTGGTGATATCCAGTCTCTCTCCGATCTCCCGTCGACTGATACCGTCGTTCATCCAGATATTCTGCAATATCGTTAGCTGGCGTCTGTTTTTTCGTATCCAGTCTTTATTTTTTAACAGACCAAAAGAACTCATAGTAATTCTCCAGAGCATTATTTGTTAATG
>CAIMFA010000839.1 GCA_903840185.1 uncultured Lentisphaeria bacterium
CGCCTTTCCTGACGCTGCCTTTGTCTTTTACACAAAGCTCGCTGAGAAACCCGTCCGTGCGCGCATAAATCATATTCGACACGGCCGGTTTCACTTCACAGGGAATCGAAATATTCCACGGCAGCGGCATAAACAACGTCAGCAGCAGCACTCCGGCGCCGGACAGCGAAATAATATAATTACGCGTTTTAATTCTGTTCTTCAATGCCAAAATCATTTTGGTTTCCATCATGAGCGGCTTGACCACCAGTAAATAGACTTCAAGCATCAGCAGTACGATGCCGATAGCTTTTTCGAAGTAATAATATACTACCATAATGATTGAGGTATAAAGAAAAATTCGATAGAAGAACCCCGAAATCCCGAAAATAATTAAAAAATATTTTTTCCAGCCCTGAGTGTTATCCGAAGACTTGTAGTCAACTCCGAGACAATATTTCCGGAAAAGTTCACGGATGCGCTCGGTTCCGCGCATCTGAAGATTGTCAATGTTGACCAGGTCCATCAACAGGTAATAACCGTCATAACGGATGAACGGGTTGCCGTTGATCAGCGCCGTGCTGATGATACTTACCGTGAAAATGTAATACGCGACAGCCTGGGTCAGGCCCGGCCCGGAGTTCGCCCACACCAGCGCCGCCCATCCGCCGATAATGATTTCACTCAGAATGCCGGAGCCGTCAATCAGAAATCTTTTATGCCGGTCTGGAATACGCCAGGAATCAGTAAGGTCGGTGTAAAGTCTGGGGAAAAACACAATGAAAGCCATGCCCATCCGCCGCACCCGGATGCCGACGGCTTTGGCGGTGTACGCATGCGCAAATTCATGAACACACTTTATAATGACAACCGCAATCGAATAGCGCACCATCCCTTGAAAATTAATCGTATTGATAAATTCTTCAGTCAGTTTCTGCCATTTGACGATCAGGCAGATATAGCCGCAGCCGGCAATCACGCCGAGCGTCAGGAATGTCCATTTGTTGAAAATCGCCTTTATCGTGTCCACAGTGCGGTCAAGAAAGCGGTCGGGGGAAAGCAGCGGTATTTTGAAAAACAGATAGGTATAAAGCAGCAGATTGATGAAATTCCGCCGTTTCATCACCTGATGTTTCTCCACCTTCTCCTCGGTCATCTTGTATACCGGAAGCATCAGATTGCTCTGATTTAAAAAATTCAGGACTTTGAGGATTTTCTCTTTATCCGCATGTATGCCGCGATTCTTTACTTTCGCCAGAAAAGCTTCCAGTTCCAGGTTTTCAGACATACAGCCGATGATCTGGTGGTCTTCTTCGGAAAGGCGGAAATATTTGTCGCTCACCGGATCGAAAACGATCCAGGTGGCGCTGCCGTCAGTCTCAGGTTCCCCCCGGAAAAGTTCGAGATCAGTGCGCAGTGTTCCGGTGTAATATTTCCGTTCCGGAGCAGGGCTGTCAGATGTGTTGTCCATGCGTTTTCAGGTCCTTGCGGTTTAAACCCGTCTCCACCACAGCACGAGATTCCGGAAGAGGTAATAGCCGAGCGGCACCCGCGGCCCGGCGATCCTGGCTACGCCGCGCATTCCGCAAAGCAGATTTTTCTTCTCATAATTCATCGTCATCCGGATCATATAGCAATAAACTTTTTTCTCGGTAAGAACCGGTTTCGGACTGATGGACTCGATTTTTCCGGAGATCGGCATTTCCGGCATGGTATGCAGATATAGTGTAACTTCGCAGTTATCGTCCAGTGCGGAGGCGTTCTGCTCATTCACCGCAATCAGCGCGACCAGGTTTTCCGTGGACAATATTTCAAACAGTTTTTCTCCGGCCCGGACGGCTTTGCCTTCGAGCTTATCTTTATCGGCGATATCCAGAATACCGGCCTGTTTGGCGCGTACCACGCTTTTTTCCAGAAACCATTTATTGCGCCTGATGCTGATATCCGCTTTTTCTTTCTGGAGTTCAAGCATCCGGACTTCGCCGCGCTTGGAAATATCTTTGAACGACTGCTGCTCAATCAGATCCAGTTGCGCGGAAATTTTATTGCGGGCGTTTTCCGCTCCTGCCAGATCAAACGCGCGTTCTTCGGTGTTGTATGCCAGGATGACAGTGCCCGGCACGACGCTGTTGCCGCTTTTATTGTTGTAGCATGTTTCAATTACGCCGTCGAACGGAGCATAGTAGTAATTCTCTTTGGCCGGCATGATCTCGAAATCCGCCGCCACGTTCTGCCTGACGGGCATTACAAACAGGGAAATAAAAAACAAGCCGGCCAGAATCAGCAGTATACGCGAAGGTTTCAGCCACTTCTTGCGATCAATCACCCGGTGAATGATCTTCTTCTGCTTGTCATGCATGGCGAAAAATAAAGCTTCGGAATAGTGCTGGCACAACAGCGGCAGCAGGCTGCCGGCGCTGGCCAGATTGGCGCTGTCTGAAAATTCCACCGCCCAGATCAGCAGCTCATGGGAGGACGTTCCGCCATGCGAAGCCGGTCTGACGGGAATCAGCAGCATTTGCGGGAAACAGGCTTGAAAATATTCAAACGCGTCCAGCGCGCTCTGTCTGGCATTTTTCTCTTTGAGCAGATCTTCCGTAAGCACCGTAACCTTGTCCAGTCCGTCAAGCGGTTGAATCAAGTTTGCCAGATGAATACAGTATTCAGAGTTGGAATTTACATCCGGCTGGCCGGAGACCGCAATTATTTTCGGTTTGGCGCCGCGCATGTCAATCAGCGCGGAACGTTCATACGGTGCCACCATCCGGCTGTTATTGACAATGTGATTGGCCAGCTGCTGCAGAGTATGTTTCTCGAAAGCTTCATGGCCCAGTTTCAACACTGCGGAAATGGCGTTCAGCTTGCCTTTCAGCAATAATAACTCTTTATGCTCTTTTGTGGATTGAGATTCCGGCATTATTTTTTCCCGCTGTTTTTGTCATATTGCTTCATCAGCTTGCCGGACATTCCCGCCGCAAGCTTCCGGTCGCGGTTGTCCAGGAGAACTTTTATTTCAAATGTCCGGCTGCCGGGATCAATTTCGCCGGAAATCACATTGATGGTTCCTTCGTGTTCGGTTCTGGTCTCGTCAATCCAGACCCGCATTCTTTTGCCGATAGCCACTTTATTGATTTCGGAGGAAGGCAGGTGCATCACCGCCAGCAGCTGGTAATCGTCAATGATATTAATCACCTGCTGGCTGGCGCGGACAAATTCATGCTCCTGCACCAGTTTCTTAATCAAACGTCCGGCAAACGGCGCGACCAGACGGCAGGCTTTCAAATCTATTTCCGCCATTTTCATATTCGCGACGGAAAAATTCAATTTTGAAGTAGCGATATCCCTTTCCAGTTCACTTTTTTCCAAATCCTGCATGCCTTGAATGCCCTTTTGATACATTTCCTCATTGCGCTTGAAATTTTTCAACGCAAACTGCATCGAAGCGTCAGCCTCAAGCTGCGCGGATTTGGCTTTATCGTATTTCTGGAGATAAATTTTATCATCAAGCAGAGCAATCACATCACCCCCCTTGAAGCAATCCCCCTCTTTGAAATTATATTGCATGACCGCCGTGTCAACTTCAGCCGAAATCACCGCCTGGCGGAATGGGAAGATAACGACTTTGGTCGGATATTCATCCGCTGCCGGCATGTCCTCGACGGCGGCAAATCCATTTAACGGTGCAATCCATAGCAGACACAATCCAGGCAGACAAGCCGCGAAAGCCAGTCCGGCAGCATTGCAATTACCCAGTAATAACCGGAATAAACGATTCATTTCCAAGACCTTTCTGTTCATGTAAAATCAAAGTAATATAACCATTATTTCCGCAAAATGCTTTAGTTGTTTAAAAATTATCGCGGTTTTTTCTTCACCGCTCCGATGCTTGAAAAGTAATTGCCCGCAATGAGTGATTTTTTATAAAAAACTCGTTTGCAAATTAAATTTTTAATGTTATGTTCTAGTTGTTTTATATTGGTTATAGAATAATCTTATTCTTATTATGAATGTAATTAAACCTAAAAAATAGATTGTTTCAGGAGAGAAAAATGGACAACATCAAAAAAGAAATCTTCGCTGACGGAATCGGGCAGATTCATTTTGCCGGCGGTATGGTAAGATTTGATTTCGTTACCCTGCAACCCGATCCCGACGGCAAAGGCGAGCCGCAACCCCTTTGTAAAGAGCGCATTATTATGCCGCCGCAGGGTTTCCTGAACGCTTTTAATTCGATGCAGAATCTTATCGACAAACTTCTTGAAGCCGGGATTCTTCAGAAAACGAATAACGCAGCGACGAAATAAGGGTAGAACTTATTTAAATGTAGTCAGAGAAATCCAGGAAGCGGGGCTGTTATGTTAAAAGTATTTCGTTTAGTAATTGCTTTAGCTATAGCAATGGTGGCGTTCGGATGTCATGATTCTGAATATTACCGCCAGCAGCGTGTCGAAAAAGCCAACGAACATTTCGGGAAGATCAATAAGAAAGTTATTCCCCAGGGCACGGTTTTTACCCTGCCTGAATGTATCTCCATCGCCCTGAAGCAGAATCTTGACTTGAAAGTCTTTGACTTGAAGGAACGGATTGCGCAGGAAAAAGTTACCGCTGAAATGCTCGGCATGCTTCCTGACTTGACTGTATCTGATGACGCCACCGGCAGAAACAACGAGCCGGGTTCGAGCAGCCAGAACCTCCAGACCGGTGCTCAGACTTATCCCCCGAGCAAAAGTTCGGATAAAGGCGAAAATGTATTCCGGGTTGAAATGGCGCTCAGCGTGCTTGACTTCGGACTTGCTTATTTGAACGCCAATCAGGCTGAAGACAATGCCCTTATCGCGCTGGAGCAGAAACGCCGCGCCGCGCAGAACCTGACCCTGGACGTCGTCAAAACATATTTCAAAGTCGCGGCCACCCAGGATGCCATTGAAACTACCGAAAAACTGCTGGTCAAATGCAAAAATATTGAAAAAGTATTTGCCGAGATCAGTGATTCCAAATCCGTCTCACCGCTGCGTCTGCTTGATGAGAGAAAGAGATTTATCCGGCTGGAAAAACGCCTGATGGAATATCAGCGCAGTTACCAGAACTCCTGTATTGAACTGCGGGCGCTGATGGGTTACCTCCCGATTGATGATATCAGAGTTGATACCAGAGCGCTGCAGAAAATGAACGTCATCCAGCTTCCAGACATCAATCTGCTCGAGAAGATTGCGCTGATGGAACGCCCGGAACTGTATCAGCTTGACATTGAAACCAGCGTTACGGTTACCGAAGCCAGAAAAACCATTCTGATGATGTTCCCGAACGTCAAAGTGTTCACTGACTTTACTAATTCCAGCAACTCGTTCCTTTACAATCAGAGCTGGTGGGAAATCGGCATGAGAGCCGCGTACAACCTGTTGAAGCTCCCGCAGCAGATCGCTAAATACCGCACCATCAATACTGAGATTGACGAAATCTCGCTCAGAACACTGGCGCTGTCCATCGGGGTCATGTCACAGGTGCGTATTGCCCATGCCAACGTGATTGAAGTTAAAGAACGCTTCGATCTTGACGAAAAAGTTTATCTGGCGTATGCCGACCATCTGAAGATTGCGCGCCAGAACTTCACCGCCGGCGGCGCCCTCTCCAAGCTGGAGCTGGACCGCATGGAACTGGAAACCGCGGAAACCCAGATTGACCGCACCCTGGCTCTCGGCAATTATTACCTCTCTTATTACCGCATGCTCAATACTATCGGCGTTCAGGCGCTGGATCAGAAGACCCTTGACCGCCTGATCGAAGAAATCAAGCTTTCCGAAGCGAAAGCCAAAGCGGAAACCGAGCAGAAGCAGAAAGCCGCGGAAAAGGCCAGAGAGGAAATCAACAAGAACGTTGTAACATTCAACGGCGTGGTGCTGGGCAATAATACAATTCCGGATGGCAGCAGAGAAAAGTTTGATATCATTGTCCCGGAAAAACCGGCGGACGCAAAGAAACCCGCAGCCGATACCAAGGCCGCCCCAGCTGCCAAAAAATAACGTTATCCATCTTATACAATCAACAAGCAATGTTTCATCGAAACATTGCTTGTTTTTTTGTCCACGGAAAATGCGTGCAGGGCCAGACGTCCCGGCGGGCCGGGAATTTTGGGTTCTAGTTCAATAAATTCGTTTTGTCATAATGATGATGCCGGAAAAATCATCCGGTCAGCCGGGACGGCTGACCCAACTATGCTGGCATTTTTCCCCCCGTTTTGTCTACAGGAATTTGTATTTCCGGTTCCTTATGATTGTGAAACAATCTTTGGAGTGCGAAGCCCCTGCTTCGCTTTAGATTACGGATAAAACATGAATCGCAGACAGAAATATAATGACCGGACAGAAATATAATAGCCGGACAGAAAACCAAAGCGGCGCAGGAGTGCCGCACTCCAAAGTCAGGCTGGAGCGCCTGACGGGAAAAGTCCAGGCCCAGCCGGTTAAGTTCATCAGCATTGAATATCCCTGAAGTTCCCGCCTTTTCTATTACTTTAGAACTTTAGAACTTTAGAACTCTTATTTGAAGCTTCCTGTTTCAATAAAGCGCAGCGCCGCTCGGCGGACTGACGGCAGAAACATCATGAAAGAATGTTCAGCGCGAACAATGATATGATCTTTCTGGGTCGCCAGTTTGGTCAGGCAGATAGCCACTTCAAAGTCATATTTCCCGGCAATTATACCGATTTCGACACTATCCGGAACCGGCACGGAGTGAACGTAGGCGCCAGCTGCGCTGCTCAGTTCCGGCAGCGGTTTAAGCAGGTTCCCGGACACCGGCAGCAGCTTAAGCAGTATCTTTGCGGCATACGATCCGAGATTGGGCGGTGCCAGCATCACAATCCGTTTGATCCTGTCCGGCGTAAGCGCCTCGCCGGTCCAGTCGTTACCGGCGGCCAGATGTCCGAGCGCTTCGCGGGTGACAATCCCGCCGAGACTGTGGGTGACGATATTGATTTTCATCTCCGGCGGACTTTCGCGGACTATTTTTTCCAGAAACAGCTTAAAGTCACCGGCGTGACGGCTGATTGTCTGCATAGAAGTATGGTAATCATAAATGTATACTGCAAAACCGGCTTTGCGGAAAAACCTGGCCAGGGAATAGAGATAAAAACTGCGGTGAATCAGCCCGTGAATCAGCACCACTATCTCATTCCGGTCGTTTTCAGGCGCCGGCGGCAGATAATAGTTGTATCTTTTGCCGGCAAAAAAATCTTTTAAATCTTTAAACATCATTATTCTCCACGGCCATCTCCGCGGCAATTTTTTTCAGTTCCGTAAAATCCAGTTTGCCGCTGCCGAGCATCGGAATTTCCTCCACATAGTAAAAGTTTTCCGGGCGCGGAATCCACAGATTCGGCAAATCACGGCTCCGCAGTTCCCTGACAATATTTTGCGGGTCAAGCGTCTTATCCGAGTAAATGACGACCAGCTTCTCGCCTTTTTTACTGTCTTCCGCTCCGCACACCGCGATGCAGCGCGTTTCGGAGTGAATTATCTCATTGATCTCCTTCTCCAGCAGCTCATGCGGCACCATTTCCCCGGCAATCTTGCTGAACCTGGAAAGCCGGCCGGTGATAGTAATATAACCCCGGTCGTTCATGTGCGCAATGTCGCCGGTAAGATACCAGCCGTCACGGATGACTTCGGCGGTCTTTGCCGGGTCGTTAAGATACCCCTGCATCACGGTCGGCCCTTTAACGACGAGCAGGCCGTCAATATCCGGCGGACGGAGTTCAAATGTATCCGGATCAACGATTTTAGCGCAGATGCCGGGCATCGGCGTGCCGATGCTGCCCCGTTTGCCGACGCTGGTGCCCAGGTCGAGAACCGAACTGGCGACGTTGATCGAGACCACCGGCGAGAGCTCGGAGCAGCCGTAGCCTTCGGCCACGGCAAGACCCGTCATTTCCTGGAACTTGTCGGCGATGTCGTTGCGCAGCTTCTCCGCGCCGCTGATCACCAGCCGGAGCGAGGCAAAGTCTTCAGGATCGCAGCGGCGCATGTATGCCTGCAGAAACCCGGGAGTAGCCATCAGCGCTGTCAGTTTATTGTTGCGGATCGCCTGGCCGACGGTCTGCGCGTCCAGCGGGTTGGGAATGTAAACCACTTCCGCGCTGTAAACGATCGGCAGCCACAGACAGACCGTCAGACCGAAGGAATGAAATATTGGCAGATTGCCGACCACCTTGTCCGAATTCCGCCAGTTCATGATGCGGATGAACGAAAATAAATCGCTGTTGATGTTGTGGTGCGACAGCATGATCCCTTTCGGGATGCCGGTGGAGCCGCTGGAGAAAATCACCACGCCGGTGCGGTAGACGTCGCGATGGCTGACCGGCGAAAGCAGTTTCATCAAAATTACCCGCGGTATCAGCAGCGCCGCCAGGAACGCCTGAATCTTTTTAGCCTTCGTGATCTTCGGTGCGAATCCCTCCAGAAACACCATCTGCGGAAACGGCTCCATTTTCAGTTTGGCTAAAAACATTTTACTTGTCAGAATGCAGTGCAGTCCGGCCTGTTCAATGGCGATGCGGTTGGATTCGCGGGATGCGGTGAAATTAAGCAGGGCCGGTACTTTATCAGCCATCATCACCGCCAGGACGGAAACCGCCGCCGCCGCGCAGTTCGGCATCATCACGCCGACATATTTATCCTCCGCCGGGGCCAGCTTGCGGATTTCCCGGCTCAGCAGCATGGCCTTCACGAACAGCGGCAAATTGCGGAATTCCTTCTGTTCGGCGCCGTTGAACTCCTTGATCAGTTTGCGGAACGGATGCCGCGTCGCCTGCCAGGCGAACTGGCTGTGCAGCGGCCGTTCATGTCCGTCAGGGATGCGCTCCGTTTCGGCGGCCATTTCCGACAGCACCAGCCGTATCTCGTAACCGGAGAGATCTTTGCTCATCGGTTTGCCGATGGTGATCGAGGCCGGATGCCGCAATTGCAGCGGCATCCGCAGCTTTATTTTACCGTAATAATAGGTGAAAATAAATCCCCACAGCATCCCCAGCCGCACCGGGATCACCGGCACTTCCAGTTCGGGCGGTATCATCGAGGAAATACCTTTCCGGAAGTTCATCATAATCCCGTTGCGCGTGATCCCGCCTTCCGGAAAAACACAGACGATTTCGCCTTGCCGCAGCAATTCATGCGTCTTCAGGAAAAGCTGATGCAGCTGTTTAGGCTTGGCCGCCGGAACTTCAATAAATCCCGCCCACTTCACAAACGGATACAGCCAAGGATAGCGGTAGAAGGTTTCATGCATCATAAAATGCACCGGCCGCGACGTGCAGCGCGAAATCAGCAGCGCATCAACAAATGAAACATGGTTGGCCACCAGCAGCACCGGCCCCTCCTCCGGAATATTCTCCTCCCCGTAAGTCCGCACCCGCAGCAGCGTATGCGAAAGCACCAGCCCCGCCAGCCGCCACAAAAACCGCGGCTCCCGCCAGAATACGACAAGCGCGAATAAAACAGCGAAAGCCAGAACACTCCAAAAGCAATATCCAACAGACTTATTGCCGTTGGCTTCAATTGCGAGTAATATACCAGCAAATAAAAGAAATGTTATCATTGTTGCAATGCTCTGAATAGCAAAAAAACGACATCGACGTGCAGCATCTATAAATCGTAGCTGGTATGCTCTAACAGGAGTCAACGCCAAGCTGGCAAAAGCCCAAAGAATTGCAGAAAACAACAATGCTGGAAACATAGATATATATACAAGCATTGGAAAAATAATCATGCCAGCCAAACCAAGTGGAACTAATCCTAACTCAACATGACCGCGCGAAAGACGTGTTGCCGCGAAACACCCAACAACCATTCCTAGTATTTGTGACATTAGCATATAGACCGCACTTGATCGTGAAGAAAAAGATGCCCCAAAAACACCCAAAGCATAGATTTGAAAAAACAATAATGCTCCAATAATATATGCTTCTATAAGGATGAGTATCGGAATCATGCGGGCACTGGGCTCATTATATGGAATTGGTTTGCTTTCAACGGACTTTACGCATGGTATTTTTATAGCGAAAAATAGATCAATTATTGCAAATGCAATCCATATGCATCCAGCAGTACATGTCAATTTATCAAAATAAAACCCTGTAATTGAACCAATAATTATAGCGGTAAAATTTACAAAAAGAAATATTCCAGCTATTTTTGAATATGCCTTCATTGGAAAAATATCTGGAATTACACCTTTTATTGCCACAGAGCAAGCTACATTTTCGAGGCCTAACAGAAACACAAGAGAAAGTAATATCGGAAATACACCGCCTTTAAAAAAACTCAGACAGCAACTAAATATAAAGAGAAAGATTATAATTTCACATAGCTTCGCTTTAACAATAAAACTCTTACAGGCAATTTGAATATTATAAAAACGAATAATCCATGGAAATATCAGGAATGGCGCAAAATAACATCCTAACACAGCGAATACAAAAAGTGAAGAACCATCAGTTGGAATAGAGAATATACATGTAAACACACTAACCGTACTGCAGAAAGCCATTCCGGCGAATGGGAAGATGCTGGCTTGACTAGGTTGGTTCTCTGCCATGCTGCAAGGATTTCCTTTGTGTATTGCTAACTATCAGGTTAGTCCCGCGACTGCGGGATGCCTTTGTAATTAACTTATCTTAATCTTTTTTCGGGATATACAGTACCTGGCCGGTGCGGATGGAATCACTTTTCATCCGGTTGGCTTTCCTGATCTCGTCAATTTTGACTTTATGCGCTTTGGCAATGGTATTCAGAGAATCCCCGGATTCCACGGTATATTTTACAAAAGGCCCGGCACCGGCGGGGATGGAAACGTTGGCGGCGACGGTATCGTTGATAACTTTGGTAGTCTGCTCGGCAATTACATTGACCAGCTTGTTCAATTCCTCCTGCCGGGCGGCCTTGTCGTCTTCGATCTTCTTATTCAATTCAAGAATCTGCCTGATGAGTTCCTGATTGCTCTGCTCCAGCGCCTGATTGCGTTTTACCAAATCCTGGCAGCGCAAATCGAGGTCGGAGACCTGGCTCTGAACCCCGTCAATGCGGTTGGTGTTTCTGGTGGTGTCATCCTGCAGTTGTTTCACGTTCCGGGCAAGCTGTTTATTCGCGCGGCTGTTATCACTGGAACTGGCGGATAGTTCGCGAAGTTTGACCTGCTCTTCCGATTCAGACGAATTAAACATGGCGCATCCGCTCACCAGCAAAGCGGTTGACAGAAACGCGGCGATGGTTAAAACACGGTTCATCTTTTCTCCATATATTTATAATTTTTTTACAGTTGAAAATATAGCGATACCGCCTGAATTTACAATCGCCTGGGTAATTTTTCAGTTCAAATATTGAACCACGGCAGTACCTTGAAACCCTGCCTGATATAGCTCTCTTCTCCGCCGTAAACCAGAGCGCCGGATTTTATGGATGTCATTTCCTGCCACAATTTCAGTCCGTTGAACATATCCGAGGCGATTGTGGCGCCGGATTTAATTTCGATTGGATACAGTTTTTCTCCGTATCCAATCACAATATCAATTTCATGTCCGGATGAATCGCGCCAATAGTAAAGTGGCGGCTCGGTTCCCATGTTGAAACATTCTTTGGCCAGTTCCGCTACCACTAGCGTCTCAAAAATCGCGCCTCTGCTGCTGTGGCTCACCAGTTCTCCGGAAGTGCGGATTCCAAGCAGGTAACAGAGCAGGCCGGTGTCAATGAAATACAGTTTTGGACTTTTGATTATCCGCTTGTTGAAATTTTGATAATACGGTTGCAAAGTCATAACGATAAAACTGGCTTTCAATACGGACAACCAGCGTTTGACCGTAACCATGGAAATTCCGCAGTCAGCGGCAAGCGAGGAATAATTCAGAATCTGTCCGGAGCGTCCGGCGCAAAGCCGGAGAAAACGCTCAAAAGTCTCAAGATCGCCGATGTTAATCAGATTTCGCACATCCCGTTCAAGATAAGTTTGCGTATACTGCCCCAGCCAGTCAAAGGGGGAATAGCCCCGGTCATGCACTGGCGGGTAAAAACCGCGCTGCATGACCTGGTTAAGCTCGAGACTGTCCGGTTTCTTCTCCGTTTTTTGCTCGCTGAATGCAAATACGTCCATCGGGGCATAGCCGGCAAGTTCGCGCAGCGAAAACGGCAGCAGATGAAATATTGCACAACGTCCCGCCAGTGACTGGGAGACGGCTTCCATAAGGAGAAAATTTTGCGATCCGGTAAGAATGAAACGCCCGGGAATTTTTTCCGCATCGACAATCGGCATCAGATAAGAGAATAATTGAGGCACGCGCTGAATTTCATCCAGAATGACCGGAGTTTTGAACTGGGCAAGAAAACCGTTTGGATCTTCAATCGCAAAATTACGGACATCCGGTTTTTCCAGATTCACATAAGCGTAGCCTTTGAATAAATCAAGACAAAGAGTAGTTTTACCCGATTGCCTGGGGCCAGTCAAAGCGATAACCGGATATTGCGCAACCGCTTTTTTTAACGCTTCGGCAAGAAAACGTTTAATCATGATATGGCCTCTTTGTAATTTTATCTTTAGTATATTAAAATTACATGTTTATAAAAAATGTCAAGCTCAAAGTCTTGCAAATCTAACATTGAATGTTAAATTTGCAGGAAATAAATATATGATTTTGCGCAGACCAGGTGATGAAGACCAGCATATTTCTTCCAAAAATATTTGACTGACAGGGTTCAAGGCGTATTTTTACAATATGAATTTATTACAAACAAACTCCGGGATGAACTGCCGTCCTGAAATAGAAGGTGTGACTCAAATGTTTAAAAATGGTCTGGTCTCAATATCTTTCAGAAAATTTTCTCCTGAAAAAATAGTACAAATGTGCGCCAAAGCCGGTTTGGACGGGATTGAATGGGGCGGCGATGTTCATGTGCCGCACGGCGATCTCCAGACGGCCGCGACGGTGCGGAAAATAACCGCCGGCGCGGGACTGCATGTTGCCGCCTACGGCTCCTATTACCGCGCCGGCGTCAGCGAACAGGCCGGACTGGCATTTGAAGATGTGCTGGCCTCCGCGGTCGAACTGAAAACGCCGACCATCCGGTTATGGGCAGGCGGACAGGGGTCGTCGGAGGCAGGCGAAGCCGGACGCATCGGAGTCATTGACGACCTCCGCCGGATTGACGCAATGGCACGGAAAGCAAATATTTCGGTAAGCCTGGAATTTCACGGCGGAACCCTGACCGACACCAACGCGTCCACAGTCAGGCTGATGGATGAGTTGAGCGGAACGAACATCTGCTTTTACTGGCAGCCGCCGGTAAACCAGCCGTTTGAATACTGCCGCGACGGGCTTTCGGCCGTGCTGCCGCGGTTGACCAATATCCATGCCTTTCACTGGATGAATACGGAAAGGCGTCCGCTGGCGGAAGGCATTCCGAACTGGAAAAAATATCTGGAGACGGCAGCCGCTGACGGCAGAGATCACTATGTCATGCTGGAATTTGTTCTGGAAGACAGCGAAACCCAGTTCTATGCCGATGCCGCAATCCTTAAAGAATTGACTGAACCGTACGATTGACCGGTTGTAAACAAAGGGAGTAATCATGGCGGATCAACAGAGAATAGTCGGTGTCAGCACCGAAAGAAACTCCGGATACTGTCTATATCTGGTGCTGATTTTCCTGATTGCGGCGACGGCGCTGGTCTATATCGCATATCTGATGGTTTCCTCTCCGGCGCGCACCATGGATTCAGCATTGATCAATGCGAAGAAACTGCTGCAGACGGAAATAAAGATTACGGAAAAGATCACCAGCGAGTTCAGCACCATCACCAGCACACAAGACCTGGTTGTATGCTCGGAAAACAGTTTTCTGTCGGATTTTAAAACCATCGCGGTTACGAAACTCGGAGTTACCAGCAAAGGCTATTTTGCGCTGAGAGTGCCGGTGAAATTTTACTTCTATGTGCCGGTTAATGACCGCAGGCAGTGGCATTTCAAATACAGTGACGGAACGGTCTGGGTTGACGTCCCGGAACTGAAATGGCAGGAGCCGAATATCAAGTGGCGCGATTCGGAGGAATTTATTTACGGCGGCCTGCTGATAGACAGCCAGAAATCATCCGAAGAATTGAAAGACATGATACTAAAGCAGGCCAACATATCCGCGGCGGCCGGAGCCAGATCTGACAATGTCCGTCACGCCGCCCGCATCAGCCTCGCCAAATTCCTGAATGAATGGCTTTTAGTGAAATTGAAAAATGAATTGCAGATTAATTCCGTCGCCATAAAATTCAATGACGAAAAAAATTATCCGCCGGTGCTGTTCGCGGTTGCCAGGCCGCGGCAGTTCATTGAAAAAAGTGAGCCGCCGGCCAGTATCGAGAATAAGTAGATTTATTAAGTAACCTGGTCATACGTTCTTTATGATTGCGCAGCAATCTTTGGAGTGCGAAGCCACTGCTTCGCTTTGGATAACGCCGGAAACAGCTTTTTCCGTTATCTGGCTATGGTAGAGTGGATGGCTCTGACCACAAATAACCAAAGCGACGCAGGGTCGCCGCAGTCCAAAGTCAGGCCGGAGTGCCTGACATGAAAATTCCGGAAAAGCCGGTTATACTCAACTAGAGGATGTTAAGATGAATAAATTCCTGCAGACAATCGGACTTGACCCGCTGGTGGCGTTTGCGGTTGTCGCCATTGATTTCATGCTGTTCGGGACGGATGCCACCGGCGTCGGCTGGATAATTTCCTGCTTTGTCGGTTTGCTGCTGATCGTTCCCAGCGCCCTGCTTCAGCATTTTTCATTCGGCGACAAATGGCCTGCCGCCTTCGCTAAAGGGGTCATCGTCGGCATTTTAACCGCAATTCCGACGCCGCTGCCGTCAGTTGTGACTTTCTCCGTCGGCGTGGCCGGCCTGCTCTCGCAAATCAAAAGGAACCAGTTGCCGCCGGGAAAAGGTAAATAAGACAGGGGAGTCAGAAGTCAGAAGTCAGGAGTCAGAATAATACTGAAGACTGAAGACTGAAGACTGAAGACTGAAGACTGAAGACTGAAGACTGAAGACTGAAGACTGAATGATGGCTAAACCCAATATCCAACAATCAATTACCAACCCTGGAAGGACTGGATCGAACTTGGACATTGGATATTGGATATTCGTTTTTAATCCGTAAATTACAGTGAAGATAAAAAAAGACGCCTGGCGTTGATTCCAGGCGTCCAGTTTTCTACAGGTTAAGTCAGCCTTTGCGGGCAAACTCAGTGCCTTTTTTCACCAGTTCAGTAATTCTGACTACTTCCATGCCTTCTTCAATGGTGATCGGATAAGGCTTGCCTTTGCGTATGGCATTGTACACACCCTGCCAGATGTCATGGACATCGCATTTGGCTTTCGGTGCGACCTTAACGGTCTTTTCAATCCATTTGAGCACTTCCGCATTGCCGAAAACTCCGTTCAGCGGGGGATTATCGGGATAGGCTTTTATCTTCAGAAATTTCTGTTTCGGGTCAATATATTTCAGCGTAATCGAATCGCCTTGAGAGGTCAGCGCGCCCTTCGTGCCGAAAATGACGTATTCAGGTTGTGAAATAGCCGCGCCGCCGCTGATTTCCAGATCAACTATCCGGCCGTTTTTACCGGTCAGCACGATTTTCAGATGGTCCTCGGCATCGCCGACTGCGGCAATCTTTTTCAAATCGCTCCAGACGTTCGCGACCGGTGAATCCAGGAAACGCAAAGCATGATCAATGATATGCGGGCCCCAGTTGTTGAGCTGTCCGCCGCCGCATTCCATGAGTGTCTGCCAGTCATTCCGGCGCTGATAGCCGTGACGGTGCAGTTTGACTTCATAAACGTCCCCGAGCACGCCGGAGGCGATGATTTCGCGGATGTGGTTGAACGGCGCTTCATAGCGGCGGTTGTGCCGCAGAAACAGTTTGCCCGGATATTTTTCCGAGGCTTTCTTCAATTTTTTGGCGTCCGCATAGGTCAGCGCGATTGGTTTTTCCAGAAACACATATTTGCCAGCCGCCAGCGCCTTGAGCGCATGGGCGGTGTGATCAGGCGAACGGGTGGCGATGGAAACCAGTTCCACTTCCGGGTCTTTCAGAAACTCTTCCTGATTGCTGTAAAAGCGGCAGGACGGCAGTTTTTCCTTCGACGCCTTAATACGGTCTTTGGCGAGGTCGCAGCCGGCGACAATTTCGAACATTTGGGGAAATTTCGAAGCCTCCGCAATATGCATGCAGTGGCCGGCCCGGCCGAGCCCCCAGATACCAACTTTGATCTTTTTCATAGTTTATTTACTTTCCTATTACATTCTTGACAAACTTCAAGCTCACTGCCAGATCCTTCAGCGGATCGCGCAGATGAACGTCGTGCTCAATGTGAATCCAGCCGTCCCAGCCGACTTTCAGCAGCATTTCAATTACTTTGGTATTGCTGAAACCGTTGTTGCCGGCGCCGAGTTCGCAGAAACGGTATTCCTTGATGCCGTCCGGGCGGGTGCCGCCGGTCAGAAACACGTCTTTCAGATGCATTACCGAAATGCGTTTGTGATACTTTTTCACGATCTCGACCGGATTTCCGCCAGCCATGCTGAGATGACCGGTATCAAACACAATCCCGGTATCGGGACAGGCTTTCAGGAAATCTTCCAGTTCTTTCTGGTTTTCAACACGCTGGTGCATGTGGTTGTGAATGGATGCGGTAACTCCCCATCTGGCGCAGGATTTGCTCATGGCGTTACAGCGGCGGCAGAATTCCTTGAAATCCACCACGCGGTCATTCTGTCCGGGATTGAGCCATACATATTTTTTGTCCAGCGCGGCGGTCCATTCAGTGGTGACCTGGACGCTCGGACCGCGGCAGGTGCTGAAATCCATGCCCAGTTTGCGGTACAGCGCCGCTTTGTAAAGCGCGTCGGACGGGCTTACCGCTTCCAGACGCTCGGTTCCGTTAAATCCCAGTTTCTTCAGGTCCAGCAGACGCTCTTCAATGTCATACATTCCGCCGTACCACACGTTCATTCCGTAATCAGCCACTCCGAATTTCATTTTTTCACCCTTTAACTTTGTTTGGTTAAATCTATTATTGACAGTCCGCCCCTTTTGAGGTAGTCCAGACTGTTAGACAGTTCATCCAGCGGATTGAGCCTGAAATCTTCCGGTTCGATGAAGACCCAGCCGTCATATCCCGATTTGATTAAAACTTCCAGCGTTTTCCGGTTGATGACCCCGAATCCGCCATTGCCGAGAGCCCGGTACTGGATCCTGCCGTCCACCATTTCGGCATCTTTCAAATGCACCGCGCAAATCCGGTTCAAATATTTTTTCACGATAGCGGCCGGATTGCCTCCGGCAAGTCCGATCTCGCCGACGTCAAACACCAGTCCGGCATCGGGACAGGCTTCGAGATAACGTTCAATTTCCGCCTGGGTTTCCAGCCGGGAATTCACATGATTGTGGATGCCGCAGCGCAAACCATATTTGGCGGCGGCGGCGGCAAAAGCGTTCACTCTGGTGGTAAAAGTATCAAAATCCAGTTCGCGGTCGAGGCTGCCGGGGGTGATCCATACATATTTTTTGCCGAGCCCCGCAGTCCACTCTATTCCGGCTTGAACAGACGGGCCGCGGCAGGTGCTGAAATCCATCCCCAGCCGGCGGTACAGCGCGGCTTTGCAAAGCGCGTCCGAAGCGCTCACCGCCTCCAGCCGTTCCGTTCCGGACAGACCGAGCTTTTTGATGTCCAGAAGGCGGCTTTCAATGTCATACAGTCCGCCGTCCCAGACATTCAGCCCGTAATCAGCCACTCCGAATTTAAGCATATTTTTATTCCGCCATAATTGATTATAATGGATTATATGATTATACTATAAAGCGTACAAGCTTTGTTTGGAATAGATTTATTGAGCAAAAAACTGGACTTTTTGATCATGAAGTATTTTGACGGCATCAATTTTATCGGCTGCGGCGAAGACACTAACCACTTAACGGTTCAGAAAGACCGGCTTTTCGAAGGTTACTACGGCATCCAGTATAATCACAGCGGGCCGCTGGATTTCGCCACTGGCGACAGTCCGCTGAAACAGGTCGAAGGTTCTTACGCTTTCATCACCCGCCCCGGACTGAAATTTTACTACGGCGCTCCGGCCGGGCAAACCCGCCATCATATTTTCGCCTGCTTCAAAGGCCCGCGGGTTGACCGGCTCATCCGCCACGGACTGCTGACCATCAACTCAAGCCAGCCGTTGATCGCTATTGTCAACGCCGAACGTTTTCTCGCCACTTTGCGCGAATTGATTGAGAATATCGGGCATAATCCGCCGCAGAATTACAACCGCGCGGTGCTGCTGCTGGAGGATCTGCTGCTGCAACTCCATGAACAGCCGTCGGAAAAACCGGAAATCAACAGTCATCTGATACCAGGGTTGAAACAGCTGGTCAGCGCCGTTGAACAGAACCCGCAACTGGAGTGGGACTTCACCAGGGAAGCCGCCGCGCTCGGCGTATCCTATCCGCACTTCCGCCGGATTTTCCGGCAGTACGCCGGAACTTCCCCGGTAAACCATCTGATCAAATGCCGTCTGCGCAACGCCGTCTGGCTGCTGCTGCATTCCGACGACCAGATCAGCGCCGTCGCGGAAAACTGCGGCATTCCCGACGAGTTCTACTTCTCCCGCCTGTTTAAAAAATACTACAATCTCCCCCCCCTGACCTACCGCCGCGAATTCAAAACCCGCCCGTAGTCCAGCCATAAAAAAACCGGAGATTGCTCTCCGGCGATAAAAACTATAGCAGGGGAATCAGACGAATTTTTCTTTCAGCGCCCACAGACCCAGGGCGGGGTTGCTGATGTAGAAGATCTCTTCGCCGTTGACGGTGTTAAACCCGTCTTTCAGCGTTGCCACCTTATACTTTTCAATGGTCTCATTCAGGTCGGCATATTCGAAACCGGCATTTTCGATCTCCTGTCTGGACATTTTTGGGCCGGGACAGTAGGTGATGCGGAAACGGCCTTCAGACGAACCATGAATAAGGTGCGCCGCCGCGCTGAGATTGTTGCGCAGTTCTTCATTTTCCTTTACCGCCTTAAGCGTGGCGGGTGTGCCGTGATAGCCGTATTTCCGGATCAGGCGGTCAATCTCTTTGTCCTCGCCGAATTCCTTCAAGGCGGGGGCCAGAACGATCAGTTCGCCGCCGTCGGCGATGGCCATGCGGGTGCGGTAAACCGACTTGTTGCCCAGCCAGGTGCTTTTGAATTCTTCGGGGTCCAGATAGACCACGACTTTTTTCATGGGTTTGTCGAGCAGCAGCAGATTGGTCTGCTGGCTGAGCTTGCAGGCCGCCAGGAAAGCTTTTTCATCGTCGCCGCTGAAGAATCCGCGCATTTCCATCTTTCCGGAGACGCTGCCTTTGGCCATAACGGTCAGCATATAGACAATCGGCAGATCGCCGAGAAAGTCATTGACGCCGCGGTTGAACAGTTTGCGCACCGGCGAATCCGCCTGTCCCATGATCCGTTCCATGTTGTACGCCGCGCCGAGGAAATGGGATTTGTTGATAGTATCGGCGCCGCCGACTCCAACCATGATATTTTTGGTGTAATTGGCCATGCCGACGACTTCATGCGGCACCACCTGCCCGATAGACAGGATCAGGTCATAGCCTTCAAACAGGATCTTATTGACTTCAACCTTGACGCTGTAATCAACCCTGCCTTCCGACCATTCTTTCAGCAGTTCGCCGGAAACCGTGCCTTTCATGACCACATCGTTCCGCCAGTCATGGACTTTGAAACAACTCAGCGGGATGTTCTGTCCGAACATTGCCCGGAGTTCATGTTCCGGCATCGCCGCATGAGTGCCGAGCGCCGGAATGATGTCAACCTGACATTTGCCTGCCAGCATTTCATAGATCATGGCCGTGATCGGTCCCGCATAAGAATTGGCGCGGGTGATGTCCGGCGGAATCAGCAGCACTTTCTTAAAACTGCCGCCTGCTTTGTCCAAAGTCTCTTTTATCAATTGACGCAGCTCATTATCGCTGATGGCCAGCGTTTCGCCGCTTTTTGTTGCAAAAATGCCCATTTATTCAACTCCTGATTGCAAATATTAACTGTTTAGTGCATTTTAACTATATCCTAACGTTTAGTGCCAGTCAATATCAAACATAAGGAAAAAGCCGTACAGTTTGAATAATTTGTGCAATTTTAATGTTTTTCTAACAATTGCTTTACCTGTTTCTAAGAATCTAATATTATATTAGCTATTGTATGATAAAAATTATGAATGGAAAAAATAAAATGGCTAAAGAGAAAATTCTGATTATCGAAGACGAAGAGGACATTCAGGAACTAATTACCTACAATTTAAAGAAAGAAGGTTATGACAACCTGAAAATCGCCGATTCCGGTGAAGACGGCCTGAAAATGGTCTCGACGTTCGCACCGGATGTCGTGCTGCTGGATCTGATGCTGCCGGGGATGGACGGGCTTTCCGTCTGCCGCAACCTGAAAAGCAATGCCGAAACCGCCAAAATTCCGATTGTCATGCTTACCGCGAAGAGCGAGGAAACCGATATCATCATCGGCCTGGAAATGGGGGCTGACGACTATGTTACGAAACCTTTCAGCCCGAAAGTGCTGGTCGCCAGAATCAAGTCTGTGCTCCGGCGCAGCCGCGACAACAGCGACGACGAAGTCCGTGATATTATTAAACGCGGCGTGCTGCTGATCAACCGCGGCAAACGGGAGGCGACGCTTTCCGGCAAACCGCTGGTATTGACTTTTTCCGAATTCGAGATCCTTTATATGCTGGCGCGGCGCCCGGGCTGGGTGTATACCAGAAATCAGATCGTCAATGCCGTGAAAGGCGATGACTACCCGGTTACTGAAAGGTCCATTGACGTTCAGATTGTCGGCTTGAGGAAAAAGCTGGGAAATTCCGGCAGCGCCATTGAAACTGTCAGAGGCGTCGGCTATCGTTTCAATGAAGATTTTTAAATGAATCGGAAGCATATTTAATGAAGAATGATCTGTTTCATTTTTTTCCGGTAATCGTAATTACGGTTGCATGTCTTCTGCTGGGAGTCATCTGGCACCAGTCGGGCTGCATTGAAAAAGTCTATCTTGACCGCGTGCAGGACGGCCTGCTGGTCAGAACTAAATTCCTTTCTTATGAGATTAAAAGACTTATCGCTGATAAGAACCATGCGGTTTTGAATCAATTCTGTGATACTGTTTCCAAAGAAAGCAGCACCCGGATTACCATAATCGAGCCGGACGGCAAAGTCCTGCATGATTCGTCCAATGACGCCGACAATATGGCCAATCACGCCAAAAGGCCGGAGGTAATTCAAGCGATGAGCGGAACCCCGGCGGTTGTCACCCGCTACAGCACTACGCTGAATCAGCGGTTGATCTACGCCGCCATCCCCATTACTGAAGATAACGGTAAAAATTATGTTTTGCGTACTGCCGTTTCATTTAAATCGGTGGATGAGGCGCTTGCTGCCGCCGAGCGGCAGATTACGCTGGCGTTCATCCTCGTAACCGGTTTTGTTACTGTGTTCAGCATCATTATCGTGCGCCGTCTGGCGAGGCCGATCGAGCAGATGCGCGTAAGCGCCGCCCAGATCGCCGCCGGCAACCTGAACGTAAAACTGCCGGTTCCGGCTGGCGGCTCCATCCGGGATCTGGCGCTATCCATGAACAACATGGCGGAACAGCTGAAAATGCGCATTGCTCAGATCACTACGGAGAAAAATGAACGTGACGCCATGTTCGCCAGCATGACCGAAGGGGTGATTGCGGTTGACCTGAAAGGCATTATTCTTGATATCAATCCGGCGGCGTACAAGATTTTTGATCTGCCCGCCGACGCGGTCGGGCTGTCATTCTACGGCGTGGTCCGCAATACCGAACTGCATGCGTTTCTCGAGCAGATCATCAAGGAAAAGAAGCCGATTGAAAGCGAATTCACTTTTTACGGCACCATGGAACGCCATATCCGGATCAAGGGAACCGTCATCCGGATGGACGGAGATAATGTCAGCGCCGTGCTGATTGTGCTTTCGGATTTCACCCGGATCAAGAAACTGGAAAACTTCCGCCGGGACTTTATCGCAGACGTCTCCCATGAGATAAAAACTCCGCTGACCGCGCTTAAAGGGGCGGTTGAGACCTTGCAGGAAGGCGCCATCAATGAACCGGAAAGCGCCGCCAAATTCATGGACATCATCTCCCGCCATTCCGACCGGCTGAACGCGCTGGTCAGGGACATTCTTAGCCTGTCTGAACTGGAACGCAAAACCAGCAGCGAGGAAATGGATTTCGGCGTGGTTAAAATTGCCGGCCCGGTAACCGGGGCGGTCGAGCTGTGCAAAGAGCGCGCAACCTCAAAAAACATCTCGTTGAAACTGACCGAGCCAATTGGCGATTTTAAGGTCAAAGGCGATGCGCAACTGCTTGAACAGGCAATTTTAAACCTGATCGACAACGCCATTAAATACAATCTGCCGGGAACTAGAATCCAGGTAGGCGTCATTGCATCAGGCAGGGATATTTTCATCAGTGTGTCCGATGACGGCTGCGGAATCGCCCAGGAGCATCTGCCGAGGCTGTTTGAGCGCTTTTACCGGGTGGACAAGGCGCGCAGCCGGAAACTGGGCGGAACCGGACTGGGACTGGCGATCGTCAAGCATATTGCCCAGCTGCACAAAGGTTCGGCTGAGGTTCAGAGCACTGTCGGCAAAGGCAGCATTTTCACTATCCGGCTGCCGGCTGCATAAGGCTCCATGAGTAACGCCTGCTCCGCCGGCAGGAATGCGTTTCACGCAGGAATAAGGGAAGAAAGGAAGAAAGTTTCGGGTCAAATATCTTCGGAACTGTCGGCCGTATCTTTCAGAAAAGTCATATTCTTGTCGCCGTCCATAATACCCCGTGAAGTTCCCTGAATGAATTCAACGAATTGCGTCACTTCCGGCGTGGTCTCCTGCAGTGCGATTTCCGCAAAGGCGTTTTTCGAGTTCAACCCGCGGAAAAAGTAGATTTTGATTGCCCGGCGGATAGCCGCCCGGCGTTCCGGCGGCAGCCCCGCACGGCGGAGTCCAACTGTATTCGGCCCGCAGATGCAGTTGTTCTCCGCCAGCATACAGTAGGGCGGAATATCCTGGGTGATGATCGTCCTGCCGCCGACCATGGCCAGACTGCCGATCCGGCAGAACTGATGAATCAGCACATAGCCGCTCAACACGGCGCCGTCCTCAATATGCACATGGCCGGAAATCGCGGTATGATTTGCCACCGTGACATGATTGCCGATACAGGCGTCATGGCCCACATGTACAAACGCCATCAGCAGGGTATGGCTACCGACAATCGTCTTCTGGTTCTCAAACGGCGACCGGTGAATCGTCACATATTCCCGGATAACTGTCTCCTCGCCGATTTCCGTATAGGAAACCACACCCTTTTTAAAGCGGTGGTCCTGCGGCTCCTCCCCGATCAAGGCCCCGAAATAGAAGCGGCACCCCTGCCCGACTTTAGTGTAGCGGGCAATCTTGACATGCGCGTCGATATAACAGTTATCGCCTATCTCCACATGATCCTCGATCACGCTGAACGGGCCGATCTCGACGTTCTGCCCGATTTTAGCTTCCGGCGATACTGCCGCGGTCGGATGAATTTTCATCACAAGGTTTTATCCTTTAATTGTTAACGGTCAGCGCCCGACGATTGTCGCTATGCTGGTGTCGCCCTGCAATACACGGTCAAGATTTTCCGGATCGGAAAAGTTGAACACGATGATCGGCAGGTTATTGTCACTGCACATTGCAAAAGCCGTCGAATCCATGATCTTCAACTGCTTGTGTAAAGCTTCCTTATAAGTAATCTCTTCGTACCTGACCGCATCCGGGTCTTTCATCGGGTCGGCAGAGTAAATGCCGTCAACTTTTGTTGCTTTCAGCACCGCTTCGCAGTCGGTTTCCAGCGCCCGGAGCACCGCAGTGGTGTCGGTGGTGAAAAAAGGACTGCCGGTGCCGCCGGCGAAAATCACCACTTTGCCTGATTCCAGCGCGGCAATCGCATCGGCGCGGTTGTAACGGGGCGCGACCGGCTCCATCGGGATGGATGTCTGCACTTCCGCTCCGATTCCAGCCGCGTCAAACGCGTCTTTAACGCACAGCGCGTTCATCACTGTCGCCAGCATACCCATGTAATCGGCGGTCACGCGGTCCATGCCGCGGGTCGAACCGTTGACTCCGCGCCAAAGGTTGCCGGCACCGATAACCAGCGCCACTTCAATGCCGTTGTCGATCACGCTTTTAATCAGTTCCACGATTCTGGTTACCGCGGGCGCGGAAAAGCCGGTCAGGCTGTCGCCTTTAAGGGCTTCGCCGCTCAATTTGATCAATACCCGTTTATATTTATATGCTTCTTCCATATTCCGCCTTTCAGATTAATATTTAAATTTGCTACCCTTAAATATAAAGCAGACGCCTGTAAATCAAAATTTGAAAAGCAAATTTTTGACAGAATACTGGAAAAATCCATCGCCGGCGGCTTTTTCGGGCTTCCGCCGCATGAGATTGATGTGACCTGTGTGGTGTTGCAGAACTTAGCTTATAAATCGATTTTCAATACCGCCGGACCGGTTAGTTTATCCACGGGAATGTTTTTTATGCGCAAGACTGGTTTGTCGCCGCGTTTGTATACGATAGGCTCAAAAGTCCATGGCAATTGTTCGCCGGTATTCATCAGCGTGACTTTCCGGGGAGATTCTTTTAACGGATCAAGGCTTAATGTGGACGAACTTAATGCTTTGATGCAATGCACGTAAAGCGTTTCACCGTTTCTTACCGCATACAGTTCATCGTTCTCAAGAACCCGCGCTTCAGGAGTTCCGTTGAATGCCGGACGCACTTTGCGCATCCAGCCGCCGATATTCTTCAAGATTTCAGAAGCGGATGAGGGGATTACGCCGGAAGCGTCCGGACCGACGTTCAACAGATAGTTTGCGCCTCTGGCCAGCCAGCTGTCAATGCACTCCATTAAATAGCGCGAGGAAAAATAGTCTTCATCCTGTTTATAGCCCCAGCTGTTCACGCCCACCGACTGACAGGCTTCCACCAGGCGGAATTCCGTACCATTGCCGGTATCGGCCCCTTCCGGGTTCCAGTCGCGCTCCGGCGTTGAAAAATCGCCGGTATCAAAGCCGCGGTTATTGATGACGGCCTGCGGTTGAAGTTCCCGGATCAGGCGGTGTACAGAAGGATCTTTATATTCAGGCACGTTCATGTCCCACCAGATGCCGTGAATTATACTGTAGTTCGTACACAATTCCCGGATTTGCGCTTTAAGAAACGCTATGTATTCCGGCATGTCATGACCCGCCGGGTCGGTAACGATCTCATGATGCCGCCCGATATTGGGGTAAGCCTGCTGATGCCAGTCAACAACAGAATAATAGAGCATCAACGGAAAATTCCGCTTATGGCATTCCTCCGCCAGCATACCGACAATATCCCGCTTATAAGGCGTATTCATGATATTGAAGTCCGTCTGCCTGGTATCCCACATGCAGAAGCCGTCGTGATGCTTCGTGGTAAAACACATGTATTCCATCCCGGCGTCCTGCGCCATGTCCAGCCATTCCACGGGATTAAATTTAACCGGATTGAATTGATCCGCGTATTTTATATAGGCTTCACGCTGCAAATTCCAGCGCTGCCAGTACTGCTCATGCACACCCGGCACCGCATAAATCCCCCAATGAATAAACATTCCAAACCTGGCCTGACGAAACCAGTTTATATCATTATTAACCACTTTAATTTGACCTTTATTATATGAGCCTGCAATTTGATACTAACGGTTCAGCCAGTCCGCCGTTTGTTGAAAGACCGCCGGGATTTCAGCCGCATTGATTTTCAGTAATTTAATATACAGCGCTTTGGCGTCGGCGCTATCCTGTTTGACCGGGAAAGAATACAATGCGTCGAAAAGCAACCGTGGATCTTCCGTTGCGACGGCGTCGCCCAGCAGCGTCTGATGCATGCTCATCGCCGCCATCAGGCCATAGAAAACCGGCGGGATATAAAGATTCTCCGCCGCATGAAGCTGTCCGTCTTTAATAAATTGAGAATACTCCAGCACCATCCGGTCGGTAAATCCCGGCACCGCACCGCGGCTGGGAAAACTGGCGGCGATCGCCATTTCCTTAACCCCGCCAACAGCTTTGATAATGCGGGACATAATATTCTGGTCGTCGCGCAGCAAATCCAGGTTTTCCGGCGCTTCGCGGGACCATACTTCGCGCGGAAATTCGCTGGCGTTAAGCAGCGACTGCCAGTAGTCGGCGGTGCGCTGCTTCTGGTCGTTGTTTTGCTTCATCTCCTCCGCAATCTTAGCCTCGTCAAATTTCGCGCTCTGCGCGGCATCCGCCACATAGCGGCCGGCCATGTCAAGATACTGAAGCCCTTCCGGTTCGGATGAAAAGAGCAGATATCCGTATTTCCTGTACAGTTCAACCAGAGTTGTCACGGAATTAGTAATCAACTGTTTCATCCATGGGCTCCAGCGCGCCGACAGTTCCGGCATCCGCCAGCCGTCTGCCAGCGCCTGGTCGATCAGCCGGTAGAGGTCATCAGTGCCGCGGGTGGAACCGGGCAGGATGAAACTCATGTGATTGACCCCGGCAGACAGAATGTGATAATCATCACAGCCGCAATCAGCTCCCAGTATCCGAGTCAAATCCCACTGGTGGTTGGTATAACCGGCGCACACGCCAAAACACTTTATTTTAGTATGGTTGTTGACGGCGGCGCTGAATACCGGCACAGGGTTGGCAAAATCCAGCAGACAGGCGTCAGGACAGAGTTTTTCCATCTTCCGGGCGATATTCATAATCACCGGCCCGCCTTTGAGCGCCAGAAACGCCCCGCTTGGCGAAAGCTGGTCAGTACCGGTAAATCCGTGCTGCCCGCAGGCGGCGCAGCTTAACGCGAAAGAATGCCTGCTGCCCGGCATGATGACAATCGTCACCACATCCGCGCCTTCCAGCGCGCGGTCCAGTACCGCCTCGCATTCGATCTGCGCCCCGGAGCCGGTATATTCAGGGCAATGCACAATCATCTCGCGCATCAGCGCCATCCGTTCCGGTGCCAGATCGTGTAAAACCAGTTTGAACTGGCGGTTCAACAATGCCTGCTCGCTCAGCAGTGAACGGGCCACCGGCAGGTAACGATGCGCCCCGCCGCCGATAAATACTACTTTCATTTAGCTTCGTCTCCATTTGATTAATTGGTATGAACGATGCAAAACAATCTCCCTGATATTTGTTCCCTAGCAACATAGCTATTCGAGTTCGAACCGCTCGATCCAGCGGCAGCCCAACCATCTGGAAAACAAAATCTTATATCGACTTCTGGTTCCTTTTTAAGTCACCATTTGTCCGTCTTGAAACATGAGGCAGGAAACCCATCCTTATTGAATAGATTTCCTAATGGATTATCAGCCCAGGCATAGCGGACAGCCTCTGGGTTTTTAACCTTTTCGGAGCTGATAATCACTGTATCACCATCAATCACGGCATCGGCCCAGACGAACTGCCGATCGGCACCTGCAATTGAAAATCCTTTCAACATCCCTTCTCTCGATATCAACCCTTTTTCTGCGTGAGTAAAGAATATTCTTGCTTTCCCGTCATTGAACTCAATCTTGCTGAACAGTGGACCTGAATATTCCACCTTTTCGTTATAAGCAATGGCCCTGGCCGCCATAGACAGGCGTTTCGCAAGTTCCGCTTTTTTCCTTGGGTGCAATCCCGACTCGCATATGTCCGTGGTTACGACCATGGCGGTATTACTCAATTTCAATGACTCTCTTTGTGCGTTCCGAACTTCAGCCCATGTGCTTTCAGCAGGTAATTGCTGGATGCTATTTATCGGCGCGAGCTGCACAAATATGAATGGTAAATCCTGTTTCCATAATTTACGCCAATTTTCAATCATAGTCAAGAAATGGTTGTGGTATGTTGCCGAATGTCTGTAGTAAGCTTCGTTCTCCCCTTGATACCAGATGACTCCCTTTATGGCAAATGGAGCCAATGGGTGAATTCTGGCATTGTAGAGTAGACCGGGAGAACTAGCATAGGCCTCAAAAAATCCGGGGTGGGCAGGCGGCTTTAAACCGTCTCCATTGCTCTTATTTAATGCTGCCTGGTATTCCGCCATTTTAGCGTCAAAAGTCTTTTTGCGTTCCAAATAGGTTGAGTAATCAGCAATATCGTCTTTGAATAAGGGGTTTAATCTCTGGGAATCAGGGCTGATCCATGCTCTGATTGGCGTGGAACCCTCAGCCGTTTCAATTAAGCCAATCGGGATATTCAAACGTTCATTCAAGTCGCGACCGAAATAGTAGGCGACTGCAGAAAACCACTTTAGAACAGATGGATCACACTGCATCCAGTTGCGGGAGATGTGCGGAAATGTCATAAAAAGGTCCTCCGATGGCACAGGCGCAGTTCCTCCGATTTTAATCAGGCGAATTCCGGAATGCATCGCACTGTGTAACTCAGCCTCCCCATTCGCCTCATCCTTTAGAGGGTACTGCATATTCGACTGCCCGGAACAGAGCCAAACATCCCCTATCATGATATTCTTGTATTCGACGGTATTGGCCCCTGTGATTCTCAGAAGGAATGGACCTCCAGCAGAAAAAGGGCCTATTCGCAACAGCCACTTGCCTTCATCATCAGACATGGCGCTTCGCGTCTCTCCATTGAATTCGACATTTATCCGTTCTTTCTTTCCAGCCCAGCCCCATATAGGCAACTCCGCGTCTCTTTGGAGAACCATGTTGTCACCAAAAATGCCGCCAGGTTTTACCTCCGACATTACAGACATGCAAGTGAAAACAACAAATAAAAATCCGAGCATAAATACCTTTAAGTTCATACAATCACCATTGTTCAAAGCTAAAGCTTTCCTATTTTTTGATACCGAACCGCAGTTCGGCGATAGTTCGCCATTTCATCGCAGTTGAAGCAAGATGCCTGAAATAATTCCACAACAGACAAAATGCAAAATACGTTTATTTATGTGTTTTAGCCAACTACTGTACTTTCTTTTTTACGCTGCAACACATGACCTCGTTCTTCAAAAATTCAGGGAAACTTCAACGTTACTCTCCTATTTTACAATATCTGCCTTTATCCAACAGGTAACGGTTACCGAGATACCAGCTTTAACTTCCATCATCTGGAAAACCCTGTAATCATGGTTAACTTTAACCGCGACTGAACCACTTTGGGCATTGCCGCCAACAATCACCTTATCGTTAACCACCCATTCCGCAGGACGACCATTAGCATTAGTGGTTTCAAAATCTCCATTCTTAATTTCAGCACCCACAATGGTGAAATTATCGAACCAGAACCACACTTTGTCTTTATCATTTGCCGCATTATTACCCATCACCTCCAATATCACTTTACCATCGTTTTTGGGTGTGAAGGAAAAAGAATACTTCTTCCACTCAGAGGAGACTGGAAACTTAAAGCTCAAACGTTTATCTTTATTCTCGTTCAACCATGCACATTGTTCACCGATGACTCCCATATCAAGGCTGCCTAAATTCATCGATACCATCGCGCAATTTTCAATCTTTCCATTAATCTCGATATTTTCAATCTTCCCATTAATGTCGATTCTGGCAAGGGGTTCTTCGGCCATTGCTCCACCGACTACCGCCATGCATATCAACCAAACCAAACGTTTCTTTAATTTCATAATTTTTATCCATAAAGTTTTAATGTTGTTTGAACCTATCTACCGAACCGATGATTCGCCATTTCGTCGCCCTGGAACAGGAACTCCGAAATAATCGCTTGCATAGCCGGATGATACCCCGCCAGACTAAAAAGTTCGTCATCCAGCCTAAATTTGTGTTTTTAGCCACCTCCTCTTATTTTTCTCTTTTTTCATGCGGTTCAATTCTCCTGTTCCTCGTTTAATGTCGCCTGTAGAATGGACGTTAAGGAATTCTTTAGCGCCGTTCATTCATGTCCAGTCGTTTGAGGAAAGTTGAGTCATTGCCGATATAGTAAAGCATTGTGCGTTTTCCTGGGAGATCAACTTCGAATTCATCCAAATCACGTCCTATGACATCCCCGCTGAAGACCTCTCTGATTTCATGAGCCTTCACGCGGAGTTTCAGCTTCTTCTTGCCTGCATCCTTTGTATGGACCAGAATGAAGTTACCATCGGCGTAGAGCGCATCATCAGTGTCAAGATAGACATGGACACCGGCGAACTTCGCGACGTTTCTGTAAACCATCGGATGAGTGAGCGGTACTGCAGAGTAAATGATCGCGCCCTTGCCTATGCGCTTGACTCCCATGGCGGGTTTTCCATCCGGGTATTTCGCAAGAATTTCCAAGCCGTCTTGTGGAACTGTGTCATCCAGAAAAAACCTGTGCCAATAGGGGATGAACTGCTTGTCCAAGGCATCACGGTAACTGCCTCCACCGATTGTCTCCTTGCCGGAGAGACCATCAGAAAGCGGATTTGCCGATTTGATCATGAATGCGTTGAGCATCTGGGGGCCGTCTACTTTGACCTTGATTCCAAGAAGCCTTTCCATATTTGACAGAGATGCACTTTTATCGTCGATCAGTCCTGCAGGGCCCATAATAAGGCAGACGGCTCCTTCCTCGACAAGTTTTCTTATACGCAGCCTGTCGTCGTCGTCGCAATAAAAAAGCGTTGGGAATATGTATAGCTTGTATCCGTTCTTCGTCGGAAAATCCTCCTTCATGATGAAGTCCTTCGGAGCCCCCATCCGCATCATTGATTCAATTACCAAGGTGCTGTAGTTCATCACATTTTCAATGCTATAGAAAGGTGGATTCTCTCCAGGCGCCAGTTGCTTGACGCTTACGCCGGAGTATTTCAAGGAATGCAGATCCAGAACCACAAGAACTTCGGAGGTATTTTTTCTTTCAAGTCCCAAAGCGGAATCCCCTACCCGCAACTGTATGGATATTTCGTCAAGCAATATTGGCTTGTTGAACCAGGGGCCTGTATAACCCATGTCGAAATACCACATGGCATTATGTTCAATCATAAAAGTATTGGCAAACTCGCGACGCATCGAGGCAGCCGCATCTTCATAGCAAAGCTCCGAAACGTTACCCTTGTTGTATTGCGTCACCATGTCTACTTCCTGAAGCATCATCTTGCCATGCATACGTACCGATGCCCAAGGCACAGTCGTGCAGGCCGAGACGCCCCCGGCCATACGGTCGTGATAGGAGAAGATTCCGCCAATGAATTTAGGAGCCGGATGCCTTAGAATCGGGAACTTGTCAGATACGCAAACTCCCGGGCTTATTGTCGCCCATTCGGTATTGAGGCTGAAGAGGTCGAAAAGACCGAAGAATGAATTTGGGGCCTCCGCCTGGACACTGTCAAAGATAGAGAGAGCTATGTCTTCGCCCTCATGCGGATATACTTCAAGAAAGTCAAGGATACGACGTGACTCGGGCTTAGACGGATCTTTGAAGCCTGCGAAATCCGAGACGCTGCGCTCCTCAATGTCCGGAAGGTGAGGATTGTCGAAATCTGCCGCAGGAACACCCCAAGCCTTCCTCAAAGCCTCAACTGTGCTGTATTTCCTCCTAAGATAGTCTCCGAAGAACTTTATCTGCGCAGGGCTGGCATCTATCTTGTAGTCAGGACGCGGACCTGGCTGTCCCCAGTTGAGTTCATAGCCTCCACCAGTAACCAGAACACCCAGCACACGCCGCCCATACCCCTGACTCTTGAAATGTCCGATAATCATCTTCATCTCTTCCGCTGCATATTCCTTATAACGGGCAGAGGCCAACGAAGCATCATATGAGGTCTCTATTTTAGTGTCCTCGTAACCGGCTAATGCCGCCTCACCTCCCTGCTTTCTTACCACGTGGAACTTCTCAGACGCCGGCAGAGCTGGAGGGGCTGGTATAGCCAGCCTGAGTAAAAAATAACTCTCAGGAGCGGCGGCCAGCAATTGCGCCATCATATCGTCAAGCAGCCGCATGTCCATATGCCCGTCTTTGTTGAAGGTCTTTATCGTGACAATAGGCGCAAAAAACCTGATTCCTGAATTATAGGTGTCTCGCAGAACATTATATGTGGATTCGGCATAAGGAGAACCGCTGCTGGCGGCGATACTGAAGAAAAGCGGTGTACGTTGCTTGCTTTCAACAAAGAAGTCGATCCCATCGCCACGTCTCTTAATCTCCACCTTAGGTAATTCTACCTTAACCTGCTCCGGCACATGTAGGGAGCCGAGGCATTTCTCCTCTGATACTGGAATGCCGCGGGATATCTCCCAGGAGCCGCCGCAGACAGTCCACGCATTACCAATGGTCTCGCGTTCGAAATCGTCGCTTATTATGATTTTTCCACTATCAATATCTTTAACAACGATGTCGTCAACATAGGCTAAGGAATGGTCTCCCGAACGGAATCCGGCAAAGCCATTGGAAAATAGAGATTTCGTGTCACGACATGAGATTTTGTTGCCATCCAATTCAAGTTCCAAGTTGTTTCCGTGACAACGCATCACGAATGTGCGCCATCCATCATTTCCGACAGGGCCGCATTTGCCAGACTGACTTAGATCTGCCCACTTGCCGTCATTAAAGGACATGATCGACATGGTCTCTGTCTGAAAACCGGTGCTATAGTAAAATCTCCACGATCCCGACATTTGCGTAAGCCCGTCCTGGCCTCTGACAAACGGCGCCACATCACCAGCCAGCCTGCATCTCAGTTCGTAGTTAGAACCCTTGTAACCAGCCAACTGAATGAGCGATCTTCCACTAGTCGACTTCAAAACGCGATTCGACTCGTTCGCGATAACAACAGACTTGACTATCAATTTATAATCACCAGAGGGTAAATATGGAACAGGTAAGAAAAGCGATATCCGCCCATGGTCTTCAGCCATTATTCTGCTTGGAAGTCCAAGAACAGAAGGCGATGCCAAATACAAATCTCTTCCATCTTTCCTTGCATAAAAGTTCAAAGACTCGACTTTCACTTCATGCCTCCGCCTGTAATTAAACTTCATATCCACCCCATCCCCGCTTACATTTAAGGTAGAATTGTCAAAATTGATCATGGGGATATCGCCCCCAAGACATTGCGGAATCATGGCAATTGGGTAAAACGCAAGAACCAGCACGAAAAGAGTCCAAAAACAAGCCTTTAAACTCATTAAAGAATTCATTCAATTTTCTCCAGAATACATTTAAAATCCTTATGCCTCTTAACGAACGTGGCAACAGTATCCATCGCAAGAAACCCAATATTGAAAGAACTTAACATTTTAATCTAACTGAAATGGTTAAGAGTCAAATCCCTCTTCCAAGCGAATTATTCGAAGCTGGCATAATATTGATATCCAAAGCGCTGAGTTTATTCACATGGCCGTCGAAATAGAGCACATTAGACCGGCCGCGATGTCGGAATTCAACATCATAAGTCGCCATGCCAAACATGACCATCCATGGCATGCCACGAGAAAATGATATTGATGAATCAGAATGCCCTTCTATGATTACACCGCAAATGCTAGGTTTCTTTATTGCGCCGATTTTAATTAATTCGGCATTGTTGAAATAAATGTATTTCATGCCAAAAAAGAGGTTGTACATGGTGGACATTTTATATGCCGGGGAATCAGTGTAAGGCGTATTGGGGTTCATATCACTAGGACACGATACTCCATTCTCGATGAAAGATGCCTTATTCATATTGGAATATTTAAACATCTGATAATACCAAAAACCCTGGCTGTCAGTGGTTCGTGAACTGCACGGCAAAATATACGAATCATAGTCATTCGAATAAAATTGTGCCCACAATCCCCGCTGTTTCATCATGTTCGCGCAACTGATTTCACGCGCCTTTTCCCGTGCGTTATTCAGCGCCGGCAGGAGCATTCCGGCCAAAATTGCGATGATCGCGATCACCACGAGGAGTTCGATGAGTGTGAAA
>CAIMFA010000840.1 GCA_903840185.1 uncultured Lentisphaeria bacterium
GTATCGAAGGCCTCGAAAAATGCAAATCCAGACTCAAAAGATCGCAACCGCTTTGCGGTGAGTGTCTTGCAGCCGTCTTTTTCCGTTCCTTCTTCCGGCGATATTTATATCGCCTGTCAGTCGGATCGAAAAAATCCAATCCACAATCCTACTCATCTATGTTAAATTTTCAACCATATATAGAGTATATAACTGTAAAACCCTGACCGCGGTTATTTCAGGAGATAGAAACGATGCGCTATAAAGGAATAATCTTTGATATGGATGGAACATTGACTGTTCCGCTGCTGGATTTCAACCGCATACAGCGCGAGCTGGGTATTATAGAGGGTGACATTGCTGAAGTGATCGAATCCTGGCCGGAGCCCAGACGCACTCTGGGATGGCGGCTGATCGAGAAATACGAACATGAGGCCAGCGAGAATAACCGGCTTCAGCCGGATGCGCTGGAAGTGCTTGCCGGCTTCGCCGCCCGCCGTATCCGCCTGGGAATAATCACCAGGAACACTATGGAAAGTGTCGAGAAGCTGCTGAAAACGAAATTGACAGTCGCGTTTGACATCATTCTCACCCGCGAGTTTCCACATATGAAACCTTCGCCGGAACCGGTACTCCATATTCTGGAGAAGTGGAATCTGATGCCGGAGGAATGTTTAATGGTTGGTGATTACATTCATGATATTCAGGCCGCGAATGCAGCCGGGGCGTTTTCCTGTTATTTTAAAAATACCCATGGCGGCGACTATGACCGCGAGGCAGACTATACCGTAAAGTCCTTTAAAGAACTCCAGAACCTGGTTTTTGGCATAGATGAATAAACGCATTGCCATAGGATTTGACATCCTTTTTACCCGTTTCGGGAAACAGCACTGGTGGCCGGGGGATTCACCCTGGGAAGTCTGCACCGGGGCGGTGCTGACCCAGAATACCAGCTGGAGCAACGTTGAAAAAGCGATTGCGCTGATGAAATCTGCCGGGGCACTGGATCCGCGTGTGGTTGTAGAACTGCCGGGTTCCGAACTTGAAGCACTGATCCGCCCGTCCGGTTTTTTCCGGATCAAAACGCTGCGTCTCAAGAATATGGCTGTTTGGTGGCTGGCAAATGTGCGTGATTCTAAACTTTCCGCCGGACGATCGACGGCGGAATGGCGTCAGCGGCTTCTGGAAGTCAACGGTATCGGGCCGGAAACCGCCGATTCCATCCTGCTCTATTGTTTCAAGCAGCCGGTTTTTGTGATTGATGCTTATACCAGACGTATTGCCGCCAGGCATTTTGGTACTGCTCCGGAGATTGCCTATCACGAACTTCAGAAATTATTCATGGAAAATCTGCCGGTTTCAGCGGAACTGTTCAATGAATATCATGCATTGCTGGTACGGAATGCCAAGGAATGCTGCCGCAAAAATATCTGCCTGGAAGATTGTCCGCTAAGAGCTTATCTACTAATAAAATCATTTAAACCGGATAAACTGAACAGATTCGATTAAAAACAATAATGGCACTGGCCAACTGTACGAGCCCAAGGAA
>CAIMFA010000841.1 GCA_903840185.1 uncultured Lentisphaeria bacterium
GCCAGATGGTGCTCGTAAAACCATTGCTTGAATGTCTTTGCCATCAGATGAAGTTCCTTTATTTTAAATTCATTTTTTTATTTATATTCCCCAATACTTCAGCTGACGTCAAGAGCAATCCGCACAGGGTATTATATTTACTTTTAATCAATCAAATCCAGTATATTTTCACATTCCTTGCCGCCGATGGATTTCTTGTAGGTGTCTTCCAGTAAAGTTACAGCGCCGGGTTCATTTCCGGCAATAATTGATTCAATTACCGCAGTGCGGATGTTGATCCATTCAGGACTGGCCGCAGGTGTCTTTACGGAATTTATGTTCAGAATATCCGTAACCGCCCGGGCCATGATCTGATTCAGCAGAGCTTTCTCTCCGCCGTTCTGATTGTCCGGGTCAACGCTGGTGCTGGAATATTTGCCGCCGCACATCATCGCAGTCGGCAGGAAGCCGCTGATCCAGTATGAACGCCGGAACACAATGACTTTCGATCCGATAGTATTACCGCTGCCGTCCAGCACCGCCACCACCGCGGTACCCAGACTGCTCTCGCGCATCGGCGACATCGACAGTGTCAACAGATATCCGGTCATCCACCACGGAGAAATCTCTTCCTCGCGGATCACGATAACAGATTTAACCTGAATTGGAATCGCCCCGTCGGTGCTGTTAAAGATATTGGGTGCAGTAACTCTGCACAATACTTTGAATGCATCCGTATCACTGGTCAAAACTTTTTGATAACTGCGGCCGTGATCAATTTCAGGGGCGGCCTGACTCCAGTATTTACCGAAGTCATTACCGGACGGGTTGCTGAGTGCACGGTTCAGCATGTTAAATTCCAGCGCGCAAAGCGGTTCCTTCCTGCTTATCGGGCTCAGCGTAAGGGTTTCGGCATTGACTATCTGATATTGTTTGGTGCCGGACAGTGATATCCCGTTTTCTTCGCCGCCGGCGGGATTAAAAGACACACAGGTGCAACCGGCCGCCGCAATGCAACCGCCAGCAGCCAATAACAACTTCGAAACAAATTTTAAATTTTTCACGGCAGTTTCTCCATAAGTTAAAAGAAAAAGCATTATAATTACATATTTATGAGTAAAATACCCCTTCCAGAGAGATTTTACAATCTATTATCACCACGGCAACTGAGTCTGACTGAAAATTATGGGGTCTGGAATCTTGCATCTGTTGATTCACAGCGTTTATAAGGTAAATTAGAAGCAAAAAAAATGGAGACGCTTTTATGAAAATGTGGAATGTACAGGAACTTTTTAAGACCCCGGCAGTTTATGATACACCTGGGTTCAAATATCCCGGCATGACGCCGGTCTTCTATGACGGGCTCCCGTATCAGGGCAAGCCTACCCGGGTTTTCGCCTGGTACGGCCTGCCGGCCAACGCGACAAAAAAGAAAAAGGCCCCAGGCATCGTCCTGATTCACGGCGGTGGCGGAACCGCATTCGGCGACTGGATCAGGCTGTGGAATTCCAGAGGTTATGCCGCAATCGCCATGGATACCTGCGGCGGCGTTCCAACCTGGACTGAAAGCCCGCACTGCCAGAACCTCTGGCCGCGCCATGCACATTCCGGACCGGCCGGATGGGGCAATTATGCCCAGGCCGGACTGCCGGCAAATGAACAATGGATGTATCATGCGGTCGCCGCAGTTGTCCTCGGACATTCCCTCTTGCGTTCACTGCCGGAGGTCAATCCAGATCAAATCGGACTGACCGGCATCTCCTGGGGCGGCGTTCTGACCTGCACCGCCGCCGGAATTGACAACCGCTTCGCGTTCGCCGTTCCGGTGTACGGCTGCGGTTTCCTTGACGACGAATGCTGCGGCCTCTACAACCGGCTGACCGATGATCAAAAACTCATTGACAAATGGTTGAAACTGTGGAATCCGTCAATTTACCTTAAAGATGCCGCCATGCCTTTTCTGTGGGTTAACGGCACCAATGACTTTGCGTTTCCGCCCTCGGCACTGCAGAAATCATACCAGTTGACCAAAGGCGAAAAACGCCTTTGCATCAAAGTCCGTATGCCGCACGGACACGGCGGTCTCGGCGAAAATCCGCCTGAAATATATGACTTCGCCCAGTCGGTAATCGCAGGGCAAGACCTGCCGCCGCTCATCGGGAAGATCAAGACTGAAAACAATACAGCCTCTGCTGGATTTAAAACTTCACGGAAGATAGTAAAAGCGGAATTCAACTTCACCCGCGCCTCCGGCATGTGGCAGGACCGTAACTGGAATACTGTTCCCGCGACGCTGGATACCAGGCAGTCAACAGTATCAGGACCAATCCCGTATGCCGCAACCGCTTACTACTTTAATCTTTATGACGCCAGTGACCGTATATACAGTTCGCCAATGATTCTATAATTTTATCAGACATTGGAAGATATTAAAAAGTTGCACAAATAGAATAATGAGACAGGCAATACACTAAAATATAACAGAGAGTCAATAAAATGTACCTTAAAATCATCGCTTGCAATGTTTTTTTCCGTGAACTCAGCTACTGCGCGGCGCAAAGCCCGCATACTATTGACCTGGATTTTTTTGAACTCGGCGAACATGTCCACTGCGATAAGCTGCATAAAACCATTCAAAGCAGAATCGATCAGGCGGAGCAGGCCGAAAAACCTTATGACGCCATTCTTCTGGGATTCGGGCTTTGCGGCAACGCAGCCAAAGGCCTCCATGCCGCTAAAACCAGACTGATTATTCCGCGCGCTCATGACTGCTGCACCATTCTGCTCGGAGACAAAGCCAGGTTCAAAAAGCACTTTCAGGACAATCCCAGCACTCCGTTCAGTTCCGTCGGCTATATGGAGCGCGGCGAGTACTTTGTACGCCAGGATGACGGACAGATCATGTACGGGGACGCCTATGCGGAACTGGTCAAACAGTACGGAGAGGACGATGCTAAATATATCTGGGATTCCATGCATCCGAAAATGGAAGGCATGGAAGACCGGGCGGTATTTATTGACATTCCGGAAATCCATTTCCCTGAAAAAATCGATGCATTCAAACAAAAGGCCGAAGCCGAAGGCAAAAAATTTGTGCTGCTGCAAGGCTCTCTCAATATTATCCGCAATCTTGTCAACGGCAACTGGCCAGATGCAGATTTCCTGACTGTGGAACCAGGACAGCAAATAACCGCGGTCTATGACTGGGAATGCGTCTTAAGTCATTCCTGAAATACCCAGTTACAATAGTTTCGACACTGCAACAGGTAATTCATCTTGAAGTTTAAGAATTATTTTTACACTTTTTCAATAAAGTATACCTGTTGCTATTGACAAATTATAAGTATTCTTTTATAATATAACCAGTAAGTCGGCGCAATAAGAAGGAAATCATACGATGCCGGTCCAGGAAATAAGCTGTCTGTGGAAAAAAGTAACTGAAGAACTGGCGGGCCAGATCAAAAACAACGCCTGCTCCAGCGGGGACAAGTTTTACTCCGCAGATGATATTTCCGCCAGATTCGGCGTCAGCAACATCACCAGCCGCCGGGTACTGGCCGAACTTGCCCGGATGAACCTGATCAGAAAATCCCGCGGCCGCGGCTGTGTCATAAACAAGTCCCATCAACTTAAAACAGTTTATGTGATGTTTCATGACAAAGAGATTCCCATAAATAATTTGGGTTACGTCCGCGCCGGATTGTATAAAGGTATTGTGGAGGAATCCATCCGGCTGGGTTGTGAAACCAAAGTTGTAACTTTGAAATTTATAGAACGGGCGCAGCATGGTGAACGGCTGGACCTGCTGATCGTCCAGAATTTTCCGGACTTTTTAAAAGAGATGGCCGACCTGATCAGCGAGAGCGGGAATATCAATTGCGCCTGCTGCCACTGCCTGAGCCCGATCCGCGGCGTATCCACCGTCAGAAACGATTTCGTGAATGGCGGTTACATCGCAACGTCTCATCTGATTGAACGCGGACATCGCCGGATTGCGATGATAACCGCCGGTGACGAATGGGGAGCCGGACGGTTTGAAGGTTACTTCATGGCACTGAAGGACAGCGGGATCTGTTTCGAATCGGCGATGTTGAAGAATTGCGAAATCAGTTATGCTTCTACCGCCAAAGCCATGGCGGAACTGATGGCGATGAAAAAGCCGCCGACTGCGGTATTTGCCATGTCGGATATGTTTGCGTCATTTGTTTTCGATTACTGTGCGCAAAACAAGATCCGCATTCCCGGCGACCTGGCGGTCATCGGATTTGACAATACCAGCGACTCGGAGATTTCCAATCCGCCGCTGACCACAGTGGACACGCACTGGGCTGAACAGGGACGCCTGGCAGTGCGCCTGCTGGCCGAAGATCTGCCGAAAGACCGGGTCAAGGATATTGTCGTCAAAGCGGATCTGATAATAAGAAAAAGCGTTTGACCCTTAACCATAAACAAAGGAGAAGTGGAAAATGAAAAGAAGAAATTTTACGCTCATCGAACTCCTCGTGGTGATCGCCATCATCGCAATTTTGGCCTCAATGCTGCTCCCGGCGCTGAGCAAAGCCCGGGAAAAAGCGCGTTCCATAAAGTGCCTGAACAATCATAAGCAGATCGGAATCGCCCTCGGACTTTATGCCAACGACTTTAAAGACTGGATCATAAGGTCAGAGGACTCTACTGGAAGCAATGCTTTCGGATTTTTCTGGTACAGGGTGCTCCAGACCCAGGGATACGCGGGAAATAAGTGTACTCCAGCTACTGTCAGCACTTCCAAGACCAATTTGTTCAATTGCCCGACCATTCCAGTTCCAGGCGTAATTACTGCCGCCGCCGGATGGGGTGTCCAGGATTATTATGGGTACGGACTCAACTGTTCCACTTCGGGCGTCCCCGGCAATTATAATGAAAACTGGCTGACGTTCAATCAGCTCAGCAAAGACAGCAAGGCCGGAAAAAAGCTCAGCGGCTCGGTTTTAATGGCGGATGCCTCTACATATAAGTTTTACCCGCATGCGTATAAGAGTAATTATCCTTATGATTTGGTTGCCCCCCAGTATTATGTTTTTGCGTTACATAACGGCTATGGCAACTTTCTTTTCGGCGACCTTCATGCGAAAGCAATCAAGGCCCCGTTCGGCGATTCCGGCGCAACCAGTAATTTCCTGATTCCGACCAATTCCATAGATTTCAGAAATTAGCGTATTGATTTGCTGGAAGAGTTTACGGTTACGGATTCGACGACACGGAGAATTGAACATCCGTGAAGTTGAATACTCTGCACGGCTTAAAATTTAAGC
>CAIMFA010000842.1 GCA_903840185.1 uncultured Lentisphaeria bacterium
GATGGGTGATGGGTGATGGGTGATGGGTGATGGGTGATGGGTGATGGGTGATGGGTGATGGGTGATGGGTGATGGGTGATGGGTGGTGGAGGGATCTGGATTGCTTGGAGTCAAATACAAAAAGGAGGAGATAAAAATGGGTAAAGACAAGAGTGCTGAAACACCGCGTTTGGGAGGCTTTTTCTATTTTTCCCTGGAGGATTCTGTCAAAAAAAAGCAGGACAGGCAGGCGATTGTGGACGGGGTAATTTGTCTGGCTGAAAATGTGCAGGCGGCATCCGCGACATCAGTGAAAACCATCAGGAGCAAGCGGAATAAAGCAAAATAAGGATTTCAAATATGAACAAGTTGCTAAATGTATTGAAGACAAACCGGATTTGTTATTATCCATCCGCCGGGGAAGATTGCAGCGACATCCTGTGCGTGCGTCCGGAATATTTGCAGACCGGAACAGAAAAAGAATACGAGCTGCCAAGTTTGTACTTGCACACTGATTACTATCCGTGGAGTAATCAATTACACTTCCATTCCGGTAAAATTCTGCATGATAAGCCCATGGGGAAAGTCACGGTTAAAACAGTTGAAGAGCTTGCGCCGCTGGACCTGCCGTTAAATAAAGCGATGGTGCATTTTTCCAAAAAATCAGAGAATTACGGCAAATGTTATCTCATGGACGTTGAAGTCGATTTTAAAAACGGGAATAAGCCGGAACAGACCAGGCTGCTGTATTGCTTTGCAGAAAATGAGGCATTCACGGCGCAGGTGCTGCTGGAGAAGAAAATTACCGCGGCTTATGTTTGTCTGGTCGGATATGGTTTCTCATTCGGCGGGGCAAAAAACCGCGGCGCCTGGCTGGCCGCAACCCTTGAACGCTTGGAAACAAAATGTTTTATCACCGATTCGGATTTGGAATGGGTAAGGGATGATTATGAAGCCGGCATTTGCTATCCGATATTAGGCGGCCATCATGCGGTTACCGGCAAAACCCCTTCGCGCAAACTGTCCCGGTGGATTAACTGGCGACAGGTTCGCTGGATGGAAGTATAGGCGCTCCGCGTGGAACAAGGCTATCAGATGCCCATTTTGACTGCTGTCTCCTGACTTCTGACTCCTTGTGCAATTGCCTCAGTATAATCTTTTTTGCAATTTTCTTTTAAACTTGTTGTAAATTTTCAAATTTTGTCAGTTTAATCGATATAACGGGGATTATCAGGATTGTTTCTTAAATAATCCCGGCGGATAAATCCATCTGCGGCGGTTTGACAATTTAGACCAGCAGATGAACCAATATACCAGGAAGGGTTATAAATTATGAATGATCCCAAAAAAGCATTGCATCGCGAGTCATATAGCAACCGTGAAATATTGGAAGAAAGTACCGAATGCGGCTGCTTCCATTGCAAAAAGATATATGATCCGATCGAAATTGTCGAGTGGAGCGGAGGCCGCAATGGTATTGGCAATGAAACCGCAGCTTGCCCATACTGCGGTATGGAGTCGGTTATCGGCAATGCCTCCATTCCTATTTGTGCTGAAATGTTAAATGATATGCATTATTACGATTCCAGCATGAGCTACATTAACGCCAGGTTTCCGGCAGAAGAACAACTCAGTTTACAGGAATACGACGGGCTCTTTGTTCCGGTTCCGCCCTGGGAGAAAGGTTCCTCCGATGATTACCAGAAAAAGCAAAGACAGGCAAGGAAAGTAGAGACTCCTGAAGAAGTAACCGCGGAGATTGAAGAAGAAAAGACTGGATTAAATAAATGTCAATCGCCGGAGGAAAGACTGCTGCTGACGGTGTTTGGACGGCATTGGCGGAAGTTGAAGCTGCGACAATCTGAAGAGAGCCGTCATCAGGACCGGGAAAATCTTGAGATTGTATACAAAATTCGTAACGGAGAAGCAGTCATTGACCAGCAGACCGCGGATAAATTTAACGCTTCAGCGTGGGCGATATTACTGAAGAACAGGCCGGAATATGTTAAGATGTGCGACATCGGCAAAATGCCCGTCGCCGGGTTAAAGTTAATTTTGATCAAGGTCCCCAAAGTAGCAAAATATTTAGACACATCACGTTTAACCGGACAGGAGTGGATCCACTTGATTAAATATCAGCCGAGACTGCGGTTCCTGGCTAAAAACCGTCTGGCCAATCAGGCCGGTTAAAAATGCAACGGCAGCAGCAGCAAAAGGATGGTTTAAGTGAAAAGACAAACTCAGCGAAAGTTATTGATGCTATTTCTAAAAATTTATTTAGTTTTTGTATTATTTATGTATGTAATAGCATTCCACTGGATTGTGATAGCATGCGCATTCGGGGGATATATTTATTGCGAATTAACTATCTTTAACTTTTTTAGAAAAAATCAATAATTGAGAAGACCGCTGCCGGTCCGGATGGAGAAGCCCTGATAAAGCGTAAATCATTAACAAATTAGAATTTGCAACCGTCTCATTTCTAAAAGAAAATATAACAC
>CAIMFA010000843.1 GCA_903840185.1 uncultured Lentisphaeria bacterium
ATTTAACATAGATTGCGAAGATTTTGAGAATTGGTTCGTATTCTGAGAGGCTGCCGATACCTGGGTATCGAAGGGCTCGAAGAGTGCGAATCCAAACTCAAAAGATCGCAACCGCTTTGCGGCGATTGTCTTGCGGCCGTATTTTTCCGTTCCTTCTTCCGGCGATATTCATATCGCCAGTCAGTCGGATCGAAAAAATCCAATCCACAATCCTGCTCGTCTATGTTAAATTTTCAGCCGTGCAGAGTATAATTCTTACTACAACGGAGCGGCTCTGTTTAAGGTGTTGAATATCTGATATTCAGGATTATATTAATGCTTTTGTTTTCTGCAATTAATAAATACTGGCTGAGATCGACATAAACAACAGGATATCAAGAGAATATGTTTGAAAGTCTGAGCGATAAATTACAGGATACGCTAAAACGGCTGCGCGGCGAGGCGAAGCTGACGGAATCTAATATCGCTGATGCGATGCAGGATATCCGGCTGGCCATGCTGGATGCCGACGTCAATATTCAAGTGGTAAAAGATTTTATTGATGAAGTCCGCGCGGAATGCATCGGCGTGGACGTGCTGCGCACGGTCACTCCCGGACAGCAGGTCATAAAGATCGTCAATGACAAGCTGGTGGAACTGATGGGTGAGGCCGAAGTCCCGTTGAAACTGGACTCCAAACCTTCGGTAATCATGATGGTCGGACTTCACGGCAGCGGCAAAACCACCACCGCCGCCAAACTTGCGCTTCATCTCAAGAAAAATAAGAAGAAAGTAATGCTGGCGGCCGGCGACATTTACCGTCCCGCCGCGATCGATCAGCTGGAAGTGCTCGGCAAAGAAATCGGTGTGCCGGTTTACGCCGAACGCGGCAATGTGAATGTCGCTTCAATCGCCAGAAACGCCATTGAATCCGCGAAACTGGATCACATTGACGTCATTATTATTGATACCGCCGGCCGGCTGCAGATAGATGAATCCATGGTTCAGGAACTTGTTCAAATAAGCCAGGCGTCACGGGCGGATGAAATTCTGCTGGTCGCGGATGCCGCGCTCGGCCAGGAGGCTGTTTCCGTAGCCGACCACTTCCACAAAGCGCTCGGCCTGACCGGCCTGATATTGACTAAGCTCGACGGCGACGCACGCGGCGGCGCGGCGCTCTCCATCCGCAAAGTTACCGGCTGTCCCGTAAAATTCGTCGGTTCCGGCGAAAAGATTGAAAATCTCGAAGTCTTTTATCCGGAACGCATGGCCTCCCGCATCCTCGGCATGGGCGACGTTGTATCGCTGGTCGAAAAGGCAGCGGAGGAGCTTGACGAAAAAGAAGCCAGGCATCTGCATGAAAAGCTCAAGAAAAATCAATTTGACTTCAACGACTTTCTGATGCAGCTGCGCCAGATGTCAAAACTGGGCGGCGCGGAATCAATCCTGAAAATGCTGCCCGGCGGCAGGGATATGAGCAAAGCGCTCGGCGAAGTCGATCCTAAACATTTTTCGCACATGGAAGCGATTATCTGTTCCATGACCGGCGCTGAACGCGAAAACCCCGATCTCATCAGCTTTCCCCGCAGAAAACGTATTGCCAAAGGCAGCGGAACCTCGCTGGAGGAAGTCGCCCGCCTGGTCAAGCAGTTTACCCTGATGCGGAAAATGATGAAGAAGACCGGCCTGCTCCGGCAGCTGCTGGGCGGCGGGGGAATGTCAGGGCTGGGCGGCATGGGAGGGATGTCTTCCATGTCCGAATCGAGCATGGAGGATATTGGACTCGGCGTCGGGCCGTCGCGTAAAGAAATCGACCGGAAGCGCAAACTGGAAAAACTTAAGAAAAAACAGCGCCAGAAGCAGCGCAAGAACCGCTGATTATTGGTATTTCGTCGAAAACAGGTTATACCTTATAAAGTATAATCCTGAGAATTTTATAAATCGTTGAACAATGTTGGAAAAACGTAAAAGGAATTTAAAAAAACATGCTGACCGTAATCATATCTGCAATAATCGGTTTAATCACTGGCTGGGCCAGCTATCATGAATGGAATCTGGGCTGGGCGATTGGCAACGGTTTCGTCATGGCGGTAGCCACTCAGCTTCTGGTCGGGTTGTTCATCCGCAAGAAAGTCACTAAGATCAATGAGAAGATCCAGAACGTGATGGTCGAAGCTCAAAACAAGATCAACCGCATGGCGCAGGGCTTTCAACGCCGTCCGCTCGGCAGCATCAAGGAAATGCAGAAGATGCTGGAGAAAGAGCAGAACGAGTCTGTTAAGAAAGCCCTGGAAGTATCCAATGAAATGAATAAGTTTTACAAGTGGAATTTTCTGCTGGAAAGACAGATCAACACCATGCGCATGCTGCTGCACTTTCAATTGCGCGAACTGGAGGAAGTTGATAAACTGATGCCTAGATGCCTGATGATGGACCCGCGCGCTGTCGCGATAAAAATTATCCGCATGTATAAAAAAGGCAATCAGGATTTTCATAAAGTTTTTGCCAAAAAGACGAAACGCCTTAAAGACGATGACGCCGCGCTGCTTTACGGGCTCTATTCATGGATTCTGGTGAAAGAGGGGCAGACGGATAAAGCCCTCAATGTCCTGATCGAAGCCAAAAAGAAAACCAGCAATGAAACGATCATTCAAAACTGGGAACATCTCGCCAACGGCAGAATCAAGCAGTTTTCCAATGCCGGGCTGGGCGACATGTGGTACTCGCTTTATCTCGAAGACGCTAAAATCAAGCCGCAGAAAATGCGCCGCGCATTCTGAAAAATTCCTGGCGTCAGTACGGCGGCAATGGTTTTTTATGCAGGATTCATACTTAAAAGATAAAAAAACATTTGCATAAATAAATTTAAGGTTAGTTTAAATAAATTAGAATTATTATTAAGTTTTAGGTAACTTGAAATTTTATAAAGACGAGGTCAAACATGAAGAAAATGTTGTTGCTGTTCACATTCGCTTTCATCCTGGTGGCAGGGTTCAATTCCCGTGCTGATGGTGTTGTTGACAAGGTGTGTCTGTATATCCCGAACCGGATTATTGACGCGCTTGATACTTTTACCATAAATGTCGGTATCGGCCCGGTCGTCTGCCTCGAACTCCGCGGTACCCGTGCGGTTCAAGGCGGGGTCGGCATCGGCGCCGCCGCTAAATTAATCAAAGATTACAATCGTCAGTACGGCGCCTGTCTCCAGAACGGCTGGAACTGGGAATTCATCTGCGTTGCCGCTGAAGATATCGAACGCAGACCTACCACCCGCTGGGTAAAAGAATACTGGCAGCATGACGAAGGTTTCCCGAGCCCCACACAGCGCATTTATAACTTCCATACCGGTGCCAGGGATTACTGGGAACTGGGCGGATCCGCCGGCCTCGGCGTTGAAGCTGATGTAGCGCTCCATCCGGTCGAACTGGCTGACTTCGTAACCGGCTTCTTCTTCATTGACCTTAAGGGCGATGATCTGACGTTTGAGGATTTTGAATAACAGTTCCGCTTAAACGGCAAATAATTCCACCGGGTATTTCATGCTTATGAGATATCCGGTTTTTTATGAGTAGAAACAGCTATGGACGCAGTACGGGAAAAGGCGGAAAATACGGCAGATTTCCAATGTGCCCGCTGCGGCAATTGTTGCAAATGGCCGGGTTATGTGAGAATCAGCGCTGAAGAGACTGCGCAGATCGCCGCTTTTTTAGAAATGACTGTTCAGGCGTTTACAGATGAATACACGATTCTGACTTCTGACCGGCGCGGTCTGTCTTTAATAGAAAAAGATGACCGGCACTGTATTTTTTATGTTGAACCTCCGGCCTGCCGGATTGAGCCGGTAAAACCGCAGCAGTGCCGGAATTTTCCACTCAAATGGAATTTTGAGGGGTGGGATAAAGAATGCGGCGGTTCAGGAACAGAACAGATTAAATAAGGGTTTGCGGTATGGGACTGATAAATCAAAATTCAAGACTCGGAGTAATCCTGATCGTATCCGGCCCGAGCGGAACCGGTAAAACCACGGTATGCACCCGCGTTCGCGAAGAAATGCCGGAATTAAAATTTTCGGTTTCCTGTACTACCCGCGCGCCGCGCGCCGGGGAGCAGCATGGCAAAGATTATTATTTTCTGTCCCGTGAAGAGTTTAAGCGCCGGATAGACAACGGCGAATTCATCGAATACGCCGAAGTTTTCAGCAATTATTACGGTACGCTAAAAAGCGAAGTCATCGACCGCGTTAAATGCGGGGAGGATGTTTTCCTGGACATTGATATTCAGGGTGCGATGCAGATACGCCAGTGTTCACAGCAGGACCCGCTGCTCGGGAACTGCTGTGAATTCATTTTCATTGCTCCCCCGTCGCTGGAGGAACTTGAAGCGCGGCTGCGCAACCGCGCTTCCGACTCCGAAGAGCAGATTATGCAGCGGCTCGGAAAATCGAAACTTGAAATAAGCTACTGGAAGCATTATGATTATCTGGTCATCAATGATATGCTGGATGCCGCCGTGGAAGATATGAAATCCCTGATCAGGATGACCCGCAAGGCAACCAAACGACTGGAGGAGGGACTGTTCAATGTCTGATCACAAAAAATCTGTTGCGCTCGGAATCACCGGCTGCATCGCCGCGTACAAAGGCGCCGACCTTTGCAGCCGGATGGTTCAGAACGGCTATAACGTCCATGTATTAATGACGGAGTCCGCGACGAAGCTGGTGACGGAACAAACCTTTCTGACGCTGTCCCGCAATCCGGTCATCACCAGCTTGTGGAACTCTCCGGAATGGCGTCCCGAACATGTCGCGCTGTCCGATCAGGCCGGGTTGCTGGTAGTCGCGCCCTGCACCGCAAATTTCATTGCTAAACTGGCTCACGGCATCGCCGATGACGCGCTTTCAACATTTGCCATTACTCATGACGGCCCGGTTCTGCTGGCTCCCGGCATGAATCCCAAAATGTGGCGGAATCCGGCGGTTCAGGATAATGTAAAACTGCTTAAGAAACGCGGCGTGCATTTTGCCGGACCGGCCGCCGGCCGCGTTGCCTGCGGCACCGACGGCGTCGGACGCATGATTGAAGTGGAAGAAATCCTGAAGCAGATTGCCAAACTTATTTGACAAAAACAGCTTTTTTTATCATACCGGAAAAGCCGTTTATTCGATAACTTTGTTGACTATTTCCCGGTCAAAATAATTCACGGACATCCCCGCATCCACGACTAAAGTCTGGGCATTGATCCCGGCGGCGCGAGGACTTAACAGGAATGCCGCAACGTTAGCAACTTCCCCGGTTTTCAAGGCTTCTTTTCTGAGCGTGGCTTTTTCAGCGAAAAGATACGGCTTGACATATCCTGGAATACCGGCGGAGGCGGAAGTTTTAAGCAGTGAAGCACCGACACCGTTTACCCGGATTTTTGTGGTTTCGCTCAGTGATTTCGCCAGAAAGCATATGCTGGAATCCAGCGCTGCTTTGACCGGGGCCATATAGCCGTAGCTCTCCGCCGCCATGCGCGTAGTCGAGATTGAAATCGTAATCATCGCGCCGGCCGGATCCATGTACGGCAGATATAATCCGGCAATATTGATGAATGAGAAGCAGGAAATATCCACCGCCTGCAAAAAGTCTTTCCTTACTGTTTCATGAAACGGCTTGATGCCTTCGGAGAAATTAGCAAAAGCCACTGAATGGACGATTCCGTAAATGGATTTATGCGCCGCACCGATTTCCGCGGCGACTGCTTTCATTCCGCTTTCATTTTCAAAATCACAGCGGTAGACGGACGCTTCGGGGAAAAATTTTTCGACTACAGCAGCGGCATCATCCTTCTGAACAGAAAA
>CAIMFA010000844.1 GCA_903840185.1 uncultured Lentisphaeria bacterium
AAAATGTCCAGGCGGCAATAGCTCTAAATCATTCTGCGTGCAAAGATATTTATAGAAATTTCCGGAAAAACAGGCAAGAGATTGCTTATAATTAAATGTAGAACGGGGCTGTGAAAGGATTCGACCGGAATTAAAGCCGATGCGCAGGTTCCGGCACGCGGGATCGTTACCCGCCAGCTCCACCAATTAAAAATTATAATTTTTTACAAAGTAATCCGAAAAAATATAAAACTTGCTACTTATAAGCCAGTAACCTGAATAACTTGAAGGATCCAAGGAAATGAAAAAGATGTGGAATAACAGTTTAATTGTGTTGGTCAATGTAATTATGGCATTGGGAATAGTCGATGCAGGGGCGATGAGCCTGGAACAGCACATCAACGGCACGAATGATCTCGGCGGAATGGCGCATCTGCGGGGCACTGCTCCGGCTGAAGGCGGCGTTGGCAATATGTCTGTCGAAAAGCTTGAAAAAATGTCGCAATGGATGGACAATCCTTCCACGCGTACTGGTGAATTTGTAAATCGCAAACTGCTTGAACCGCGAACATTATCACCTTGGAATCACGGAGCTCTTAGGCACAATCCAATCAACGCAGCCAATGCCCTTTACGGCAAAAGCAGCAGCTATGAACTTATTAATGAATTGGCTGGAGGAGATGCTGCCGGGCTGTTTACCGGCAATAATTATCTTGCCAAGCTGAACGCCGCCAGAATGCACAAGATCTCCGACGTGGCAAATAACGTTGCCGGGGTTGATGGATTGGTCCCGACGAAAGCGATGAAGCAGGAAGCGGAAACGCTCTTGAGATACGCGGGAAGATACAATAAGCTGCCGCTGGACAGACTGCCGGAATGGGTGGATAAATCAGGAGCTGGCATTGTTGCCAAAACCGCTTCCGGTGTTTCGCAGGCAATATCTAAAACAGCAAAGGTAGCCGGATATGCCGCCCCGCCGCTTATTGTCGGAACAGCGCTGTACAGCGCCTATGACATAGAACAGCGGTTTAACCGTGGCGAGATAGACGAAAAAACACGAGTAGCAAAGTTGTCCGGAATCGCCGGCGGTTGTTCAGCCGCGCTCGGCGGAATGGCAATAGCTGTTGTACTGACCCCTGCCGGACCGCTGCTGGTTACCCTTGCCGCCACCGGGGCCGTTTGTTATGCCATTGAATATGCTGGAGAAAAAGCATTTGAGTATGTCGCCGGTTGCATATACGAACAGAGCTTCAAAGCAAATTTTGCGCAGGCCAGGATATATTACGCGGCGGCTGGCGTATTCGACCTGCACCCGGACTTGTTTGATCAGACAAAAGTTCCTGAACATAATAAAAAAGCTTATCGTGAAGCCTATTTTGAGCACCAGAAGCAAGTTCCTGCACAGCCTCTGCGCAAAGATGTCATGATTATAAGCAGCAATGATGCTAAAACCCTGGAAATTTCAAAAAGGCTTACTGAAATCGAATTCAATAGCCGCGAAATTAAAGCTTTTTCATCGAACGCGCCAGAAATAATAACAAATTAGCTCTTATAAAACAGCGGCATATAAATAATAGAACTCAATCAGGAGATAATTATCGTGAACAGGAAAGTTACGGAAAATAGAAGAATGATTCTGGTACTGGTCACGATGCTTTGGACAGCAGTCTTTTTCACCGGATGCGCACTGCTGCCTGGCGGCAGGACTGAGATGCACACAGCCGCCATCACTTCCCCGCACACAATTCCTCAAGTACCTGAAAGATGTTTTGAAGAGGTAAAATCCAGCGCCGGAAAAATTCCCCGTAATTTTCAGGAGCAGCTTGACGATATCCTCAGCACCATGCAGGATGATTCGTCCCAGAAATCAGACGTCATGGTGCAGTTGTGCAGGCAGGGACTGGAGGTGGTTGAAAAATGCAGCTACAAGGTTGTCGGAGACCGCGAAGCCTCTTTTAAGCTGCAGACCTACAGAGCTTTTTTTAACTTTGTCTATAACAGATGGTCAAGACTGGACTCGATCAAGAAAGCGTATGATGCTTATGAGGCCGCATACGCGGACGGCGCCAATTACCGGGTGGTAGTATCCGCAGGCGAAAAATATATCGGAATTATTGCCGAGGCAATGTCAAAGCCGGATCTCTGGGACGCTCCGGAAATGGATTTTCTGAAAACCGAAGCTTCCAGAGTCAAAAAAGTGTGTCTGGCGGTAATGCTGAGGGCCCAACTGATAAATTGCTACGCGATCTCCCGGGATGCGGTAAATCACGTCCAGGTTGCTGATGCCTGCAATATTGCCGTCAAGGCGATACAGGATATATCGGGGGAGCCGCTTTTGAGTTACTCTGAACGCGCTAAACTTAATGACATTCGCGCCGGATTCCTTGAGCTTAAGAAAAAATCCGACGAAATTTATTCTATAGCTTACAATAAAGTACTTGCCGAACTGGACCGCCGGATCAAGGAATTTGTTAATTTCAGCGCGGTTAATGACTATAATGCGGCAAAAGCCAACTACGAAGGAGGCCGCCATCGCTGGTACTGGTGGTTTGATAATAATGAAAAGCTGTTCCGCTCAGGGCGCCTTTGCAACCGGATCACGGGCGACGGACGGGTATCATATACTTTGAGGGAGAAGGCGGACAGCCTGAAATCGCAAGTAAACTCGCATCTCAATAAAACCGAGCGCCGTGACATGAACGGCAGCATAATGCCCGGCTATGAAGCATTTGATAATTTCCCCAGAGTCGATGTCATCGCCGAATCTGAAAAACTGTGGCAGGTGCAATATCACAATCAATCCGTGCCCGTCCGCGACATGAAAGAGTTCAAAGACCAGGCCCCGGCTTCTAAAATTACGTTTCAGGGGATTTAGCGAACAGCTTAAATTTAACGGAAAATCATTAAAATATTAGAATGCCGCCGGAAATTACCAATTCAGGCAGCTTAATAGACGATAAGAGAAAATTAAAATTCAGGAGAAGATCATGATTGACGAAGAAAAATGCAGAGATGAGTTCAACCGCAAAAGCAGCAGCTTCACCGCAGACGACATCGCCGGGGTGCTGAAGGACGAAGACAAAGGCAAAAGCAAAGCTGCCGCCGGTGTTCTGGCTGAAATGTACGAGGATATCTGCGATCTGTTCGCGATGCTGTCCGCTTATGCCAGAGGCGCGTACCGTGATGTCCCGTGGGTTTCGATTGCTGCGATCGGCGCGGCGCTGGCATATCTGATCTGCCCGTTCGACCTGATCCCGGATTTCATCCCGGTTGTCGGCCTGCTGGACGATATGGTTGTCATCGGGATATGCCTGAAGATGGTCAGAATAGACCTGGACAAGTTCCGTGCATGGCGAGAATACATAACAATAAATGGAAAAGATTAAGCAGATGATAGCGTTATTATTGATTATTCTTTACAGGACACTACCAGACAATAAAAAGGAGATGTTGAAATGAAAGCACTAATATGTATCGGAGCGTCTGTGACATTTATCGCGTTGATGATTGGTAACTACTTTATAGTCAACGGCATTATTACCGCCTGCGATAAAATAATGCAGGAGGAGAAGTAGAAAAATGTGTGTTTTTTCAAAACAGCCCGGAAAAATGCGAATACCGTTTCTTAATATGCATATAGAATCAATAATCAATTAAAAGGAGCAGAAAAATGACGGAAAAACAAATCAACCGATGCCATGCAATTATACACAGCCACGCTATTGCAGCCGGTGCTGGCAACGCAATTCCCGTGCCAGGACTCGACATCGCCGCTGACATTACAGCGCTGACCACCATGACTATGGCATTGGGCGCGGTGTTCGGTCAGAGCATCACCGCTGACCTGGCGAAAAATCTCGTGATCGCGCAACTTAAAAAGCAGATGCTCAAGCGGATTGCCAAGTCAGCCGTTAAGCTTATTCCGGTATTCGGCTGGCTGGCCGGACCGGCAATGGGGATTGCCATGACAGAAGCCACAGGCTGGGAAATTGCCAACAGATTGTCCAGGATGAATTAATAACCGGAATAAATTGCCGGACAGTCCGGAAAAATATGAATATGGCTTCTTATAACCATAAATGGAAAGGATTAAGCAGATGATAGCGTTATTATTGATTATTATTGACTGGTCATTACCTGAAAATACAAAAACAACGGAGATTTTATCATGAAATGTTCAAAATGCGGCAATGAAATGGTTATTTACAAAGTTGCAACCAAGGTCGGGACCGCGGTCGGCGCCACTGCTGGCGGCGTAACAGGCTGTGCGGCCGGCGCAGGCGCCGGAGCCGCAACTGGCGGAGAAACCGGCGGAATCATCGGCTTTTGTCTTCTCGGACCTTTCGGAGCGGTGGCTGGAGCGTCATTCGGAGCAATCGCAGGCGGGATTCTTGGTGCATTGGGTGGTGGTGCCGCAGGCGCTTACACCGGCAGCAAACTTGGCGAGGCGGTGGATGAAAAAATCATCGCGAAATATGTATGCAAAACGTGCGGACACGAGGACCGCGATTGACCCCAATAACGGCAAATTATTATAGATAACAAAGAATTAAACTCAAAGGAAATAAATTATGAGTACCTGTGAACAAAACTTTGCCATGGAAGTCAGCTCCAAAGCCGCATGGCAAAAAGATAATCCGATGCCCCGTTCTTTGGTGATGATGGTCCTCGACACTTCGCATAGCATGTGGGGAAAGCCGCTGGCCGAGCTGTCACAGGCGCTTGAACTGTTTGAGCAGGCAATTGGCGAGGATTCCCTGGTAAGCAGCAATATCGAAGTTTCCATCATCAGCATGGGAGACCGCCTCGGCGAGCTGAGAGCGTTCGAAAATGTTGAAGATCTTCCGCTTGCAGGACTTAAAATTAAGCCTCTGGGCGACACTCCGATAGATGCCGCAGTCGAATTGGGAATGCAAAAATTAGCCGAGCGGGTAGCTTTCTATCGCAGCCGGGGTATCCTGCTTCTGACGCCGCACTTTATCATATTGTCGGACGGGCGCTCCAGTGATGACTTCTCCGGCAGCGCCGGCCGCCTGAAAGAGTTGTCCAATCAGGGCAGATTAAATATTCACACCGTTGCGCTGGGCGATGATCCGGATCTGCAGGCACTGCGCGTGTTCGGAGATGCCGGGCCGATTCGAGTCAGTCGCAACGAGTTCCGCCAGGCTTTCCGGCATATCGGGCAGGCCATCAGCCGCGATTACGAAGCAGTTGCGCCAGCCATATTTGCCGAACCGCAGGACTGCATCGAAATAAAACCGTCCACCTGCAATGAACTGCTGCTGGACGGCATGAATATCAGCTTCTGGCGCGGAGACGGACAGAGCGATATGGCAGTAACGCTGCATGCCGCCCAAGAGCTGCGCCGCCGGAATATTCCTTTTATGGTTTATTTTGATGCCACGATGCGCCACCAGAAAAATCTTGAACAGGACAAATTCGACCAGATGCTCAAAGACGATCCGGAACATTTTGTGATGATTCCTGCGATGATCCGTGCGGATGATTTTATTTTGCAGCATGCCGGCCGGACAGGAGGCAATATCATCAGCAATGACTGCTTCCGGGATTTCGCGGGAAAATATAACTGGGTGGGCGACCGGTCGCGCTTTTACCGCGGCATGGTGATTAAAAACCGTTTGATGATACCAAATCTGCAAATTGATTCGGAAATATTGCCGGAAGACCGCTTATATGATATAAACGAACAAACGAATGGAAGGGAATAACTATGGTAGGCTTTTTTAAAACTTTTTTCGGCGGTGCATCATGCAAAGTGGTCAACGAGGCTGCGTGGTCTGACATTAGCCAGGTCGAGACGGAGAAGGCTGTAACTACCCGGGTATGCGATCCGTCAGGTCATGAACTTACTCTGGGAGAATCCATTTGCGAGGGCGGCGAAGGGAAAATTTATGCAATTCCGCAATCTCCTGATTTTCTGATCAAAATATATCATGATGAGATTATCGGCAATACAGTGAAAAGCAGTAAAATCCTGCCGCGGATTGCGGATATGGTCAATATGAAAGATCTGCCGCCTGAAGTAGCCTGGCCGATGATGGGCATTTATGACAGCAATGCATCCGGCAGCCGCAGACTGATTGGTTTTGCGATGAAGAAAATGGCCGGACGCCCTTTGCGCTCGCTCCATTATGTTAACAAGATCGAGAAACACTTCCCTGGCTGGAACCGAAGAAATCTCGTCCTGGTGGCGATAAATTTTGTAAATGCGGTGGACAAATTTCATCGCCGCAATATTCTGATCAACGATTTCAACCCGAGCAATTTTTTTGTTGATAATAAAGGCACCGTCCGGTTTATAGACTGCGACAGCTATCAGGTGCCCGGAAAAAAGCGCACCCACTATAATTCAGTGCATTTTAACACCCATTGTGCTCCGGAGCTGCTTATAAAACCGGAATTGCTGAAGCTGCCGCGGTCGGTTGAACATGACCTGTTCGGTGTTGCCATTACAATTTTCCAGATTCTGATGATGGGACTGCATCCATATTCCCGCATCGGCGGCGATGACCCTGAACAAAATCTCCGTTCCGGCATGTGCCCGCTGGGAACTGAGTCAAATTGCCGTCTGCCGCCGGGAACATGGTATAACCTGTGGAGTCATTTGCCTTATGATCTTAAAACACTGTTCATCACTACATTTAGGGGTGGACACAAAAAACCGGCAGCCAGAGCTACTCTGCTAGAATGGAAAAAAGGCTTGGATGTTTATCTCAGTTATATCAATAAATATGATTATGAAGTTTCTCTTCGTCCCAGCAAGGCTAAATCCAGCGATTACAAAGGTCGTGAAGAAAATGTTAGAAATTTTAAAAACCATCCCGGAAAAGTGACGGCTTAAATGCTTATACATTATATAGAACAAAACAAACAGGAGATTCCATTATGAGTTACGCTTCAAATTACGATGAACTTGACATGAACAATCCCGCTCCGCGCTGCCCGGTCGCTTTGCTGCTTGATACTTCTGGCAGTATGGCGGGGACGGCAATCGAAGAGTTGAAGGCGGCGCTGGCTCAATTCTTACGTGAAACCAGCGAGGACGAGGCGGCCGGAATGAGTGTTGAACTGTCGGTAATCACGTTCGGGGGAACTGTCAATATCGCGATGCCTTTTGCTGCAATCGCCGACGTTGACCATGAAATCCCTGACCTGGTTGCAGACGGCGCCACTCCGATGGGCGGAGCTATTCAAAAGGGGCTTGACGCGCTGAGCCGCCGTCGGCAGCTTTATCAATCGAAGGGCGTGGCAGCCTACAAGCCGTGGCTGGTCGTGATGACCGACGGCGAGCCTAATGACGACTGGCAGGCGGCTGCGGAAAAAGCCCGGAACATGGCTGACAACAAAAAGCTGAATTTGATTGTTGTCGGCATCGGCCCGAGCGCAAACATGGCTATTTTAGCTCAGATATCAGGCCAGCCGCCGATGAAACTGCAGGGGTTGAAATTCAAAAAATTCTTCCGCTGGCTGACGGACTCTTTGCGGATGGTGACTTCGGGGACTGTCTCCAATGAGGAAAAGATCCGCACTGCCCCCATCAATTCATTTGCCGATTTAACCGGAACAAGGATATAATTATGAATAACACCTGGAAAGTTTTGGCAGCTTCGGTCCCCGGCAGGGGGCATATAATCAAGGATATCCCCTGCCAGGATGCTTCAATTGCCGTGGCTGATCCGCGCGCCGCTTTGCTGGTTTGCGATGGCAGGGGAAGCGCGAAGTATTCACACCTCGGAGCCCAGGCGGCGATCCTGGCTTTTGCCGGGTTATGCTACAATATCGAACCATTGCTGGTTAAAGCGCTGGATGAAGCAGACAGCGTCAGCTGGGAGGAGATGGCGCGGATTTTCTACCGTTCTCTGGCAAATGCCCAGAGCTGCCTGGCGGATGAATACCGCACGGACCGGCGGGAGTTTGATTTCACCGCCAACCTGGCGGTGGCGGGAAAATACAGAATAGGCTTCATGCAGATCGGCGATGGTGCGATTGTCGTGTCGGAAGGCGGCGCAACCAGGACGCTGTTCAGTATGGATAAGGGGGAATTCGCCAACCAGACTGAATTTATCCGCCTTGACGGAGAAACCGGATCCTTCCATCAGGCGACTCTGGATGTGAATACGGTTGATGCGGTCGCGATTACCACCGACGGTCCGCAGTTTTTGATGTTTGATCAGAAGGACATGACGCCGGGACCTGTATTCGGGAGCATATTGAGCGACGTGCGGAATGAAGATTTTGAACGTCAGGATATCCTGGATTATTTGACCAGAAAGTGCTGGGACAACGACAGCCGCGGCCATGATGACCGTTCATTGGGCATCATGACCAGGATTGGCAATATTAAAGAAAACAGTCTGACGCCTGACGAGGAACTGCCCGCCGGACATGCGGCGGTTACGGCTGAACTTCCTGAAGCAATTACCGGGAATTACAATCCAGTGGAACAGGAACATATTATTACGGAGAACCTGAAGCAGGATTATGATTCATATGCGGCTGCTCCGGAAGCGGCTGAAGCGTGCCGGAATAAAAAAAAAGCCGGGATACGCATGCCCGCCAACAGTATCAGCCTGCTGCTGATTTTGCTGATTATAGCGTTACTGATTCTGGCAGTGACAGCCGGACTGCAGGGCGAATTGAACATATTAAATCCATATGCTGCAAGCATTCCTCAAACGGCAGCCGCCGCCGGCCGGCAGGTTTCAATTGATCTGAAAGGAGAAAAACATGAGCAGAAATAAAAAAATCACCCATATTCATGCCGCTCCGTGGGAGCATGTGCGGGTTCATCGCGGCGGCAGCAAAAAAAGTGGACGCGGGTCCGGCATGTTCTGGTTGTGGCTGATCGGTATTGTCCTGGTGATAATTTTTTTCAAGGAAATATTAACTTTAATCCTTTGGATGGTTACAGCCGGGGCCATCGCGGCGGCCCTCTATTGCCTGGTGAAAGTTGTTCATAAATATTATGATGAGCGCAAATCCGGAGCTGCGTCATATGCATATGTTCCGAAAGATGATGCGGATAGTGACATTTTTCAAGAACGGGTTTGCACTGTCGAAGTGCTGCCGGACAATGATGTTTCCCATCTGAAAGCGAAAATTATTCAAAAAAGATAAATTTTTCGGTGAAACAGTCCGGAATTTATCGTCTGGCGCATCTTATATATGATATATATAAAAAAAGGAGTGAAGTTATGCCTATGATAGTATGGATGGCGATTGCAATGGCGATTCTTTTAATTGGCGGCAGCACTGCCACAACCATTCCAAAATTTGGCGAGGATATGGGCAAGGCGGTCAATTCGGCCGGCACTTCTTCCATGGTTCCAATCGCCTATGCAATTGCAATTGCGATTGTTGTGATATCCGTGGCGTTTTACAGAAGGAGGAATGTAAAATGACAATCACAGGATGCAAGCCTTTAAAGCCACTGCTGATGCTGCTGGCGGGAATAGGAACATGCCTGGTTCTTGCATCTTGCGACCCGAGCGAAAAAGATGTTAAAAGCGCATTGCAAAAAACATATGAGAGTGGCTATAAGCAGGCCGTTGACGACATGAACAAATCCGCCATGAAAGGCAGAAGCGACCTGAACGCAATGATGGCGGCCCGGCTGATTTTGTATTCATTTGTCTTAGTATTTTTAACCCTGTACGGTCCTTCTATCGCGGAATGGGTCAGAATAAATGCCGGCGGCTTGTTCAAAATACCGGTTGAAAAACAGGCGGAAATTTTTAAATTCGCATATATTGCCGGAATAGCCGTTATCCTTTGTTATTGCTTCTACAACTTCGGTTTTGCGCATTCCACCCCGATCGCAGTGTTTCTCGCGGGAACAATACAGCCTTATTTAAGATATACAGAAGCTCTTAAAGCCGGCGACAGCAATGAGCGGAAGAGCAATTTTGCTAAAATTAAAAATCTCTTTTTATTCTGCGCTGTCATTATCATCATATACAGCGTCCTTTCAGAAGAAGGATTTATGAATATAAGACTTGACGTCAGATAGGGTGGCAGGCAGCGCCGGTTCTCCAATAATCCACAATACTGCATCTGATTGGAGCAGGCTATTCCGCAAGATTCGCTATAAGATAATGTATTTATTTTATATTTTTATTTGCATGGAATGAACTTGCAGTTAGATTATTGAAGAATTATATGAGCAAATCTGAATATATGGGGAA
>CAIMFA010000845.1 GCA_903840185.1 uncultured Lentisphaeria bacterium
CCACCTGGTGTCCGCCGTGCAGAGAATCCATCCCGCACCTTACCGCACTGCAGGAGAAATATAAAAAGCAGGGATTAGTGATTGCCGGCATCAGTATTGACGAAGATATTCAGGTTGCAAAAGAGTTTGCTTTGCAAAATGCTGAAATGAAATATAGTGTCGGTTTTGATACAGAAGGCAGAACTTCAAAAATCTACATGACTGAAGACAGCGGTATTCCAACCGCGTTTGTAATTGATAAAAGCGGGATTATTGCCTGGATCGGACATCCAATGGAACTGGATAACATCCTTGAATCTGTAATTGCCGGCACTTTTGACGCGAAAAAAGTCAGTCAGCAAACTGAACTCAATAAAAAAATCCTGCAGCAAATGATGAACGGAAATTACGGGGAAGCATTAAAATTGAACGACGAGATGCTTAAACTTGATCCGGGAGCAGAGCAGCCTGTCAGCATGAAGGCCTACTTGCTTTATCTTGCCGGTAAAGGTGAAACGGCAATTAATTTTATCGACGAACAGATTAAAGCCTATCCCGGAAAATACATACTGCTGGGAACTAAACTCAATATCCTCTATCAGCTAAAAAAATATCAGTCTCTGGACAAAGAATGTGATGCCCCGTCTGTCAGCTTTGTTGACCCGATGGTTTTGAATACAATTGCCAAAGGAATGATCAATCCCGAACCTGGACAGCAGGAAGATGCAATGGTTATTCAACTCGCGCTGAAATTAGCCGAAACAGCCTATCTGAAGTGTAATTTCAAAGACGACGAACAGAAGTCGCTTGTTCTGGCGACGCTGGCCAGCTGCTATTTTAAATTGAACAAAACCGCCCAGGCGGTTGAAATGCAGAAACTGAGTATTGGCTTAACAAAAGATAAACGTAAAATTGAAAGTTTGGAAAAAGATCTTAATACATATCAGAATGCCGTAACAGGCGCAATCAACAAATAAAAGGAGATACCAATGCGTAAACTACTATTATGGCTCATAATGTTTTTGGCTTTCACTGTTGTGCATGCTTTATCATCTGATGCAATTGAAGTTTTTATTGCCGGCGGTAATTCAGTATCGCTTTCCACCACCGGTAAAGTATTCCGTTTGAACATATCCACCGGCGCGGTCGCCTATGATAATTTAAACCGGGTTGTGCAAGTCGGGAATGTTTCTATTACTTACGATGCATTAAGCCGGGCAATAAAAATCGGTGATATTACCGTTGTTTATGACCAGTCCAGCCGGGTAATCAAGATAGGAGATACCCCGATCTCCTATGATATTTCCAACCGGGTGAGTAAGATCGGCGATGCTGAACTTACTTATGACGAGCTCAGCCGTATCATCAATATCACCGGCAAAACGCCCGACAATCTTCGTTTTGCCACTGTTCCCGGGCAAACTTAAGGGCAGGGGAAGTCCGTTGCTGGATTGTTTTGGCCGTTTAATGGTCAACCAGTTTTGTATAGTCACAAACTATTCACTTGATTCAGTGTGACAATATATTTGAATTATAACTATTAACTTGATAGTGTTTTTATAGTTATTAAAGTCTATATTAGTATCAAAACAAAATGAATGCTAACAAATATAGGAGATGATAACCATGCGTAAACTACTATTATGGCTTGCAATGTTCGGAGCTTTTACCATCGCACAAGCTTTACCCACAGATGCGATAGAAATTTTCATTGCCGACGGCAATTCAGTTTCTCTTTCCTCCGCGGGCAAAATAAGCAACCTGAATATAGCTTCCGGCGGTGTTCGCTATGATATTTCAAACCGGGTTACACAGGTCGGCAATGTTACTATCGCTTATGACGGCGTGGGCAGGGTGGTTAAAATTGGTGAAATTACGGTAATTTATGACCAGTCCAGCCGGATTATCAAACTTGGAAATACCGTAATCGCTTATGATTTTGCCAGCAGAATATCCAAAATAGGCGATGCTGTAATTACTTATGACGTCATCAGCCGTGTCACAAATGTCTCCGGCATGATTCCGGACAACTATCGTCTGGCATTGACAGGACAGCCTTAGCGGGCAGGGGATATGCCGTCCCTGCCCTGAATATAATCCATTATTGCAGCATAAAGTCAAGTGATACTACTATTTTAATAATTTTTAAAGGCGATTTAGTATCAAAAACTCCATAATCTGATACTTCAGCAGAGTCAGGAGCTGTAATTTGAATGATTCCTTGCTTGGCGGCAAGTAGTCGCTTTATCTGCCCGCCACAGTTTCCAGCCATTATTCTGGCACGTTCTTCAGCGTTTCTGGTCGCACCTGCTATCAGCTCCTGTTTGTATTTTTCCAGATTAGAAATGAAATAATCTGGAGAATTGACCGAGATGTCAAGTCCTTCTGCCAGTAATGAATATAATTCCTTGTGCGAGGAATTAATCAAATCGATATTGTCCGAGCGTACAGTGATGCATTGAGACAGGGTATAATATTCAATATCATTGGTTTCCTTGCCGTTTATTTTCTTATATATCTTGCTTACAATCAAGCTGTTAGTAGTTATATCGCTGTCTTTAAAACCATGAGATTTAATGGCGCCAAGCACTTTTTCCGAGCATGACTTCATGGATTTGTAACCTGACGCCAGATTCGGATCGCTGCAAGTTACACTGGCGGTAAACGTGCCAATATCGGACTTTACCGCTTTTTCGGCATAGCCTTTGACTGACAGCTTGTTTTCGTGCTGTATCCTGAGAAAGAATTTCGACACCAGGCTGGCGGAAACAACCATTCCTCCAGCCAGCAGCGTACTTGCAACTATAATTCCGGCCATATTTTTTGTATTCATGTTCAAAACTTTCTTCATTTTAAATTAATGATTCAGAATTCGTTTCAGAATTCGTTTATATATGATTTTATCCCCGGCGGCAGTAAAATCAATGACCTTTTCCAGAACTTTTAATATATTTATAACGTCGCATAATGGGATTGCATTATGTTGGGCGTTTAGCCGCTGAATTTGAGGCTAAACGGACACCTACACCAGCGGTAAACGCTTAATATAATGCATATTCATGCGACGCTCTTATTTCTTTCCTGGTTGATTTTTATCACAAAAGATTATTGCGACGTTAAAAAATTTTTAACCTCAATAATTTTTCACATTTCCGACGTTATCGAGACAATTTAAGCTCAAAAAAACTGTCGAATTAAAGCCGGCACTGTTTTAACGGGGTGAGCTGTAGGGGTGTCCCCTAAAGTAAGTGATCCGGTATTCCGGAAATCAAGCGCTAGCGTTGTCTTTCAGCATTCAATAGAGCGGTTCAGAGCGTAACAGGCTGTTTTGTGTGGAGCGAGGTTTTAAGGCTGTTTTTTCTCTCGAGAGAAATATTACAATTATGTAATATTTCCGGCGTTGAATGCTCCTGTATTAGTATCATTTTGCTCCCGAGTATTTTATTGAGTTTGAAGCCGTGCGCGGTATTAAGGATGCACGCAC
>CAIMFA010000846.1 GCA_903840185.1 uncultured Lentisphaeria bacterium
CTCTGGGATGACTTTAAGTGCCCAGGAAAATTTAGTTAGCAATCCCGGGTTTGAAAACAGCAAGTCTGTCGCGATCAAGGCCGATGCCGCTGCGCCATCGGAATGTGAAATCATTGCAAAAAGGGGCGGCTATGATATTGAAACCGGCGATCAGGTGCTGATACCCGTTTCCTGGGGATTAAATCCCTATGACGGCTGGGAGGAACATCCCGACAAGCACTCCTATACCGGCAAGTTCCGCTATGTTACCGGCAAGCCCGGCGAGGAAGTTCATTCCGGAGAGCATGCCGTTTTCATATCGTCGAATACACATGCCACAGTATTATCAGGGGTGAGATTTTCAGTTATTCCCAAGATTGAAAACACCGGCAAAAAACCAGTGCTGCCGCTTAAAGAACCGTTTTACTTCAGTTTCTATGCAAAAGGGAAAGGCAGCATTTCATGTTATATTTATACTTACCTGCTTGACGGGAAAACGAACTATAAGGCCCGTAAAGTGACACCTGAAAGCTTTGTCCTCACCGATCAGTGGCAGAAATTCGAAGGCACAATACAGTTTACGGATCCCGATGTGGTAGGTGCCAGCGGCATTATATTCGGGGTAGATAACGGCGAAGCGACAATAGACGATGTCGCAGTGTACAATGCAAAGCCGGAAGCTGCAAAATAAATTGGGCGGCCCAAAAACAATCGAACGCCGAATATAATCTGAACATCCAAAGTCTAAGTTAAGTTACTACAGCGAAGGCCGTCCTGGGAGTGCGCAGACTTTGTCTGCGCTCGAGCGGTGACAGAGTCACCGCACTCCGGTGAATGCTTCCGCATTCGTGCCCATAAAGGAAGGATCAATTTTGAAATCCGCTTGACTGTGGTGCCGCAGTTTTATCAAAATGAAACTGCCATGCAAAGAACACACTAACGCTGTGAACCCCAACAGCAGTTTAAAAGAAACTTGGAAGGATACATTAGATTTATTATCTTGTATTTTTTAACCCGCAGGAAAGACGCCTGTGTTACATTCAAAAAAGGGCATGAGCATGAACGATGAATTTAGGATTAAGATATTCCGTAGAACTGCAAAATTAACTTTAAATGTTTTCTGTTTCTGCATGATTGCATCTATTGTTTTTACCGGGACGTTTTTGAATGCCCTGGAAAAACCGGCAGGAGTCAACAGCGGTTCTTTGAATGTACTTGATTTCGGAGCCATGGGAAACGGTATTGCCGACGACACAGATGCAATTCAAAGATGTTTTCTCAAAGCGGCGGAGACCTATTATCCGCCGGAGGTTTTTTTTCCTGCCGGTACATATTTGGTATCAAGAACCCTGCTGATTCCGCCTAACGCCAGCAATAAAGGCTGGGGATTCATAAATATCAGGGGCAATGCGGCGACTATCAGACAATCCGACCCTGCAAAAGATATTTTCTATTTGCACCGTGCGTATCGTAACCTTATTGAAGGAATAACCTTTGACGGGGGAAAGACACAAATCAGGTGGTGGACAGAGAATCAAAACGCGGGGCATATTGTAGTCAGGGACTGCATTTTCAAGAATTCATCAAGCTATGCCATTGACGACGTATTGCGCAAAGACACTAAACCTTCGGCAAAATGGTATGAAACTGTTGCGCCTTATCTCATCGGCAAAGACAATCATGGACTTCCTTTTCTCACGCCTAATGATGCGGAGAAAACAGCACCCCGGTTCGGATGGAATTCCAGCATTGCGCGGATCAGCCGCTGTTCGTTCGTAAACTGCATGAATGTCCTGTCGGGGTGGTCGGACTGGCTCCTTATGGATGACTGCAAGATAGAGACACATCCGGACATGGAAGTGGCGGCAATTCTTTCCGGAGGTCAACTGCTGCTCGATAATGTCACAGGACTTGCCCATGTGACGCAGGGAAAAACCCAGTGCTGGATCGATAAGGTAGTGGATGGGCAGGAAGACGGGATAGACCTGAAAAATGTCAAGTTTAAAAGCGATTCGGACAAAGGCCTTTGCGTAGTTCGCAACTGGTACAAGTTCTCTGGAGGACGGCATGTCCAGCTGATTGCCGACAACTGCGAATTCCAGAGCGCCGGCTCCAAGGAGAATTGCCTTTTCTATCTTATCGAGGCGCCCAACTTGATAATTGTCCGGAACTGCCGGGAAACGTCCGGCCGGGATGTCAAAATATTGGGTTTTGAGAAGAAGCTTGATGAAGATTATTTCCATGCCGGAAGTCCTGAAATATTTTCTTTCATGATTAACGACAACAACCGGAACCTGATCGCCAGCCTGCCTGAAAACATGGAGCAGTTCGCCGATAATCCGCTGCCGAAAAACATCTCGCAGAAATTCGAACAGTACCCCGCACCATCCATTACATTGCCGGAAATGCGGCGTAGTATCGCCAAGGAGCTGAATGTCATGAATTTCGGTGCAAATGGCAAAGGCAAAACAGACGATTCCGAAGCATTTCGCAAAGTATTTGCCGAAGTCGTCGGCTCTAATTCCACGGTTGAGGTTATTATTCCCAACGGAATATATCGGCTGGATAAAGCGGTGGAATTGCCGCCGCGCGTTATTGTGCGGGGCGCCGGAAAGGCAATGCTTACCGCTCCCGACGGCAGGAAGGGTGCGATTTTCACTGCCCGGAGCGCCGAACGCATTCTCATGCAAAACCTTGTTTTTGAGAACTGCGATGACGCCGTGGCGATTGCCACCAAAACCGACACGGAATGCAATATTCTGATTGACAACTGTACCTTCGATAGAAATAATGGATTTGGCATAACATGCTTGAGCGGCACCGGGGCGGTGGCCGAACCGAATAAAACGTCATTACGGATCAGCGACTGCACGTTTAAATTTTCGCGCGCCCTGCTCAGCAATGCAGGATACGCCTTGATGGATAATGCCTGGATCGAAAATGATCCGGACACGCTCGATTGCGGAGTCATCGTGAACAAAGGAACCCTTCATCTGAGAACTCTGTGCGGGATACCGCATACCACCCGGGTGGACAAGACAAGCGGGAAAAGTGCCGAAGACACGAAAAAGAATGATTTGCGTTGGATTGACAACTATTACAAAGTCTTCTGCGACCGCTGCCGTTTCGGCGGCGAGAATGGCGGATTGCCGATGATGGTGAACTTTGCCGCGGACGGGGAAGTGCTTTTTCTGAACAGCTGGTGCGCAATCCACGGAGGTAATCCTAAAAGAATAACCATAGTTGATTGTGAGGCCATTCCCAAACTTCTCGCTTTTCAAGGGAATATTTCGTGGCCGGCACCGCAACGAATGATAACGATCCGTTCCGGCGCAAAGGGTTCCATTGAAGGACGTTTTTATGAAACCGGCAATACGGCGCCACCCTCTGTGAAAGATGAACGCAATACCGGAGCCCGAAAATGATTATTCACAGGAGTGCGATGGTTTCATTTCTTTCGGTCTCCGGACTGATTCTC
>CAIMFA010000847.1 GCA_903840185.1 uncultured Lentisphaeria bacterium
AATAGATTGATGAGTTTATTGATTTTGCTTTTTTCCCTGACGGTTGCCGTTATGCCGGCAATAAGCCAGGCTAAAGACCTTACCGAAGATGAGAAGTTGTCGTTAATCACGCGGCTGACGGCGAAAATAATATCCAGCAATCATTACCGGCAGCATCCGCTCAACAACCAGATATCATCCCAGATTTTTGACGAATACTTCAAATTTCTGGATCCCTCAAAAATGTACTTTACCCAGGAGGATATCAAGAATTTTGAAAAGTACCGCTTTTATCTTGATGATCTGGTACTGGCGGGAAATAACGAGTTCGCGTTCGTAGTATACGATCTGTATGTGAAGCGGCTTGCCATGTACCGGCAGTACTGTGAAAAGAAGCTTGCCGAAGGGTTTGATTTTACTCAGGATGATAGTTTTGTAATTGACCGCGCGAAAGTTCCGCGTCCGGCCAACATTCAGGAACTTCATGATGTATGGAATAAAAAGCTGAAGAATGACCTGCTTTATTTCCGTCTGATGAAACGGTCAATGGACGAAGAGAGCAAAGCCGGCAAAGAGATCAAGAAGGATATCAAAGATACTAAGAAGAGTACTGCCGCCGTTCTGGACACCCGCAGCCCGGAGGAAAAGATTAAACGCCGCCTGCGTGACATCGCCAATGAAGTGGAACAGAAAGATAAAAATGATATCCTCGCCATTTTCCTGACCTGCATGGCACAGACTTACGGGCCGCATTCGAGTTATTTTTCGCCCAGAGACGAAGAAGATTTTAATATCCACATGAAACTTTCACTTTTCGGTATCGGCGCGGTATTGACCAGTGATGACGGCTATACCAAAATCGTCAAAATCGTACCAGGCGGTCCGGCTGCAAAAGACGGCAGACTAAATGAAGAGGATAAGATCATTGCCGTCGCCCAGGAAGGCGCTGACCCGGTGGATATTATTGACATGTCATTAAGCAATGTGGTAAAAATCATCCGCGGCGCACAGGGCAGCAAAGTCACGCTGACGGTATTGTCCGGCAAAAAGGGCGGCAGCGCCATACCTCAGAATATCACTCTGGTGCGGGATAAAGTTGAACTGAAAAGCAGCGAAGCCAGCGGATTCATTAAAGCCGTTAAGCACAGTGACGGAACCACCGGCAAAATAGGCATCATTACGCTGCCCAATTTTTACATGGACTTTGAAGGAGCTCAAAACGGCGAGGCTGACTACAAAAGTTCAACCCGTGACGTAAACAAAATTCTGGATGGATTTAATAAGGAAAATATTGACGGACTGATTGTGGATGTACGCTCAAACGGCGGCGGCAGTCTGGCCGAAGCAATCTCGCTTTCAGGTTTATTTATCGAAAAAGGCCCTATTGTCCAGGTGCGCCAGAGCAATCGCGATGTATCGGTCAAGTATGACCCGGATCAGGAAATTCACTACAAAGGCCCGATGATTGTTCTGGTCAACAAGCTGACATCCTCAGCGGCGGAAATCTTTGCCGGAGCGATGAAGGATTACAAACGCGCCATCATCGTCGGCGACACCAGGACTTACGGCAAGGGAACCGTGCTGGATGTTGTCGCGCTTAAACGGCTGCTGAACTATGTTAATCAGGATTTTCCGGCCGGATCAATAAAATATGAGAGCGCTGTATTCTACCGGGTGAACGGTTCATCCACCCAGCAGCTCGGGGTTACTCCCGACATTATTTTCCCGTCAATCACGGAAAACATGAAGGTCGGCGAGCTTTTCAATGACAATCATCTGCCGTGGGATGCCATTAAGGAAGTACCCCATGACATCTATGACAAAAACCTGGAAAAAGATCTGCCGGAGTTGAAGAAAAATTCGGCAGCCAGAATTAAAAATGATGTCAAATACAAAGTGCTTAAAGAAAATATTGATCTTTTCAATAAGTATAAAGACCGCACCACAGTCTCCCTTAATGAGGAAAAACGCTGGGCGGAATACTTGAAGGAAAAGAAAGTTTTTGATGAACAGGAAAAGCTGCTTCCTCAGGAAGAAAGAAGCGATTCGAAGAAAGACAAACCGGAAGAAACTGATTTCCTGATCGATGAATCAATCAATATTCTTTATGATTATATCAAATCTTCGGGCAAAACAATCGCAGTAGCCCAGCGGGCAGCCTGAAAGCAGGTCAGACAGGTCCGACTGGTCTGACAGAAACTCAACTCAGCGCCATTGGGTTATTGCGTCAACTGTAAATTTCGGCACATGCAGAACATCATTGTCGTCCAGATAGTAGTTGACCGGCATTCCGGTGCCAATGTCCTCCTGAACCGGGGACTCGTCCGGATATCCGGCCGCAAGCAGATAGATCACCGTTGAATCTTCCGGCAGCTCAAGTATCATATCCACATTTTCGCGTTTAAAAGCGCCGATCCAGCAGCAGCCGATACCCAGTGAATACGCGGTAAGCGTCATGCTTTGAATCGCGGCACCGGCATCCGCATGATGAGTATTGTTACCGCTTTTTGGACTTACAACCGCAATAAAAGTCACAGGCGCGGTCTTGCCGGGTTCGGGGTTGCGGCGCGGCTTGACCAGGCCGCCCCAGGCGGTATTTTCAAAAATTCTGGAAACCAGCGCCGGTGCCTGAATAACAATATAACGCAGCGGTTGAATATTGCCGCCGCTGGAGGCCAATCTGGCGGCATCAAGCATCGCCCTTAGTTCGGTCTCCCTGACCTGAACCTGCTTAAAACGCCGGACCGTTCTTCTGCCATGCACTGCCGCTGATAATTCCATAATTACCTCCAGTATTTCAAATCAATCCGTTATGACTGCAATCGCACTGTTAACATTGCCGAAGGGCGCGCTGACTTGAATCCCCTGCACTGCGGAACGGATTGCGGCGACACATTCACGGGCAATCTCAATTCCCTCCAGCCGCTGGGCCTCTCTGGTCTCGGCTCTGGCCATGCGCTCCATGACCTCGTCCGGCACAACCACCCCGGGGACTTCATTTTTCATAAACTCGGCGTTGCGGTAGCTGGCCAGCGGCCAGATACCGGCAATCACCGGAATCTTCAAATCTTTGATGCTGTCAATGAATTTCAGCAATGGTTCAACGGAAAACACCGGCTGAGTGATGATGTATTCCGCGCCGGCTTCGACTTTTTCGCGCAGACGACGGATTTCCCGGTTCATATCTATGGCATTGGGGTCGGCGCCGGCGCCGGCAAAAATCGAGGTCGGCATTCCGGTTGTTTTGCCGCCGATGTCAATGCCGCGGTTAAGCCGCGACTGGATTTTAAGGATGCCGATGGAATCCACATCAAACACGGCTGAAGCAAACGGGTAATCACCCAGCTTCGGCGGATCGCCGGTAATAAAAAGTATGTTGTTGATCTTCTTGCAGGCGCAACCGAGCAGATCGGCCTGCATCCCGATAATATTTTTATCGCGGCAGCAGAAATGCAGAATTACCTCAATCCCCGCTTTCTCCTGAAGTTCAATAGCAGTAATGATCGGGGAAATTCTGGAGCTGGCGCGCGGGCCGTCAGGCAGATTGATGGCGTCAATTCCGGCTTCGCGGCACTGAATGGCTTTTTCAATCGTGCCGGCAAGGTCATAACCGCGCGGCGGAGTGATTTCCACCGTGGTGACCCATTCGCCGCGCGCGATCTTCGCCGCCAGCATTGACTTCTTTTCCACCGGCACAGGCTCAAGCAGTTGATCTTCAACTTTTAATTCGGCAATTTTGTGGGTAATGTGAGTTTTCGCCAGCGGACGGATGCTCCTGACAATATCCCGGATGTGCTGAGGCCCGATGCCGCAGCAGCCGCCGATGCCCCGCACGCCAAGATTTACATAGCGCAAGGCATAAGTGGTCAGATATTCCGGACTGCACATATAGATCATGCGGTTATCCACGCTTTTCGGCATTCCGGCATTCGGCTGGGCGATGACCGGATAATCCGTCAGCGGCAGCAATTTCTCCAGCGCGCCAAGCATGGCCTCGACCCCGGCGCCGCAATTCAGTCCGAGCGCGGTCGGTTTGCGCACATGGGCGTCAATAACTTTCAACAGCGGCGCCAGTGATTCGCCGTGAGGCATATCCAGATCGCGGTCAACATTGAAACTGAACATGAACGGTATCTGCGATTTCAATTCCAGCGCATTATACGCGTTTTCCAGATCGCCGTTGGATGAAATGGATTCGAAAATTATGAAATCGGCGCCGGCGCATTCCAGCGCGTCAATCTGCTCCGCCAGTATTCCGGCAAGCTGTTTTCCTTCCAGGGCCGCGCCATGACAATCTCCGATCGGTCCGACAGACCCGCAGACCAGTGTGTCTTCGCCGCATTCTGCTCTGGCAAGTTCAACGGCCGCGGTATTGATCTCACGCACTTTTTCACCCAGACCATGCCGCGAAAGCTTGTTGCGGTTGGCACCGTAAGTATTGGTAGTGATGACTTCCGCCCCGGCCTCCACATAACTGCGGTATATTTCCGATACCACTTTCGGATTGCTCAGACAAAGCCCTTCATAGGAATTATTGATAAAAAAATCACGTTTATATAATTCAGTTCCGGTCGCTCCGTCAAAAATGACGATATGGTCTTGAAGTTTTTCTTTCAGTCTGTTCTGCATAAAACCCCGTTGCTTTGCTATTTATTCACTTTATAATGTCCGCATGTGCTATAAAAATATCCGCATGAACTTAACCGGCTGCGCCGGAATTTTATAACCACAGAGCCAGGACACGAAGAAATCCATTTTTTACCACGAAACACACGAAAGACACGAAAAACAAATCCGTTTAACCATGAAGTCCATGAAGAAAATTGAAGTTCCTGGTTTTAAGTAAAAAATATCTCTTCATTACCTTCATGATCTTCATGGTTAAACGGATTTTCTTATCCTGTATATCCTGTCTATCCCTGTTAAAATATAAATTCCTATACGATAAATTTAACGTTTGCGCCGGGAAAATCAATATGCAATCGCTTAATAACAGCAGAATTATGTGTTCCCGGAAACAAATCCGTGCAGCGATTCCTGAATTATACTTAACTGGGAATTAAGATCTGCGACCTCGCGCCGCCAGAAAGCATCGTTGCCCCAATCCGG
>CAIMFA010000848.1 GCA_903840185.1 uncultured Lentisphaeria bacterium
ATGCTCTGTCCATCGGGCAGGGAGACGACAAATTCATGTATGCCGCCGGTAGTCAGGTTGACCGGAAACCGGTACTCTTTTTCGCCAGGCTGCAGCTGCAGCTCCACCCCGGCGGCTTCGGAACTGCCGGCATCCTTAATTGTAATTTTGATATTTTTGTCTTTGTCGGAGGATACCGTCAATGCCAGCTCGCCAGTCTGTCCTTGAAAAGTAACCGGCGGAAGCGCGGCACGGCGCAGTACAATGCCGCTGCGCGGCGCAGAAAAAGTTTTAATCTCAACAGGAATGCTGTCGCGTTTAAGTTCATGGCATTGGCGGGACAGATCGGCATCAGTTTCAGCTGCGTCAGTTAACAGGTAAATAATACCGCCGCCCTGACGGCGCAGTTCCGCCCCGGCCTGAAGCAGCGCATCGGCCAGGCGTGAATGATCCTTTTCTGACTTTCCAACTTCGCGAACCTGAAGCTGCGGATAAATATGTTGCAGTTCTTTGACCGCCAGCCCGGCTGCTTTAGCGGCATCGGCGTCTATGCTGTCCGAAACATCGAGTAATGCGAGCACTGCTGGACTGTTGAAGTGAACAGTTGAGACCGGCGCGGCCGCGGCCAGCGTCAATAGAGCGAACGCCGCCGCCCGGATGATCCATCCGGTCTTGTTCATGACTGGTTTTCCGGACATGAACAGCCAGGTGACTCCGCCAAGCGGGAGGAGCAGCAGCCATAGCCATGCAGGATTTAAAAAAGAGATATAATTAAACATAATTTATGGATTCCTGTTTTTTAAGTATAAATAAGCGTCAGCGGCAAAAGCAAACAATGCAAAAGCAAAAATCCAGCCGGACAAGCCTGTCAGCGGGGATACGTGTTTTTCAAATACTGCCGGATTGAAAGCCGGCAATACATCGAGAAGCGGCGCTATTGCTGCAATTCTTCCTGGTTCAGCATTATCAATATTCCCCGGCAGCGGCTTGCCGGCAAGGTCAAAGATAAGTTGCGCCACGGCAGCGGCAAATTCCGGATTGGCGCAGACTGAAGCATCGGTACCCAGACTTTTATTGAGAATAAATCCAGTCTTCGGGGCAACTTTTCCGGCAATAATCTTATCCTCATGGCGCCATGACGGAACAGAAACCGACGCCGGCTGTTCGTCCACCAGTAAAAGTGTTGCTTTATTTTTATCAGCAGCAGTACCTATAACCAAATCAGCTTCTGCTTCATTGGCTGTCAGCCGTATTCCCGGCAGCGATGCCAGCAGTATTTGCAGTGATGACGGCGCAGGGACGGCTATTTTTACGGTAAGCGGACTGACTGACGCGCCCGGCATCAGAAACACCCTGGCAGGCGCGGTCTTGCCACCGGGTAGTTCCAGTTGCAGCTCAGCGTCTTCGCCGCGTGCATTTGCCGGCAGCCTGAAAGAGTTGAATCCATCACGTTCCGCCCGCAAAGAGAAACGCTGCACAGCACCGTTTTTCGGATATTTCATTACTAACACAAGTTCCTGTCCGGTCTGCCCGTGCTGTTCAATCAGCAACTCCAATGCCGTAGTTGTATGAAAAGCGTTGACAATATTTGCTGCCGGCCTGGATGCTGCCGGGTTTATGACGATGACCGGAGTTCCGTTGGCGGACGCAGCCGTTAGGCCGCGCTGAGTCAGTACTGCTATACGGCCGGCAGTGCCGCTGTCCAGCAACAGCGTGTGAGCCAGATAAATGGCTTTATCCAGTTGCGCTGTTGTATCTGCCTGGCTGATTCCGGTTAGCCGCTGCGGATATAAACGTTCGGTAAATTTCTTAATTAGAACCGGACTCGGAGCAACGGCAATTACTGCAAAGCTGCCGGGATCGGTTGCCGCGGTCTTTTTTATCCATTCGACTGCTGCTGAATAGACATCGCCAGGTTGAACGGCATCTACTACAATAACTGTCTTTTCGATGCCGGCCGCGGTAATTGCAGGCTCGGTGAGAGCCAGCAGCAGCAGCAATGCGGCGATCAGTGTCAGCAGCCACGAAAGCCAGCTGGACCATTTTCCTGTAAGGAGCCGCCGCTGCGGATTTTTCAACGCCTCCCGCCAGAACATAGTCGTTATCACCGGCTGACGGTGGTAGCGTGAACGCAGGAAGTGCAGTCCGGTTAAAATTGCACCGGATGCTGCGAACAACCCTATGGCGGTTCCTGTTGATATGCCTTCTAAAATCATTACTGCACGCTGTTCCTGTTTAGTTTAAAGTTAAAGCCCCGTCCGGAAATACAGGCACGGTACGGGCGATGTCCGGCAGTGAGGAGTCAATCATGTAATGATGAGCCCCTGACTGTCTGGCAAAAACATCGATTTGATTGATAAAACGGTCATAACTCCGTTGATATTCACGAATAACAGTTGTATCTACAACAGTATTTAAATGATTGCCGGTCTCGCAGTCTACAAGCTGCAGATTTCCAGTCAATTGAGGGGTACGGTCAGCGGCTTTGCCGATGCGGACAGGAATCAATGTCCCCGGAATCAAGCGTATCTGCTCTAAAAAACTTCCGCCATCGCCGGACTCAAAGAAATCAGAAATTACCCACGTGACAGAATGAGTGCCGAGACCGGCGCGGAGATGCTTGAGCGGAATTCTGCTGTCGGAGCCGCTGTCAGTGGTGATGTTGTCCAGTCTCTGCAGCAGACGCGGAATGTCCTGCTTGCCGTTTTTTAACTGCCATGGGGTATCTTCACCGGTGATGAACAAATTAACCCGGTTGCCATGGTTCAGCAGAACTACCGCGACCGCAGCTGCTATCTGCAGTGCGGCATGAAATCTTTCCTGCTCAAAATGAAGCGATGCACTGTTGTCAATGATAATCCGGTAAGTTGCTTCCTGAAAATGATGATAGCGCCTGATGAACAACTTTTTGTGACGTTGATAAATGTTTGCGTCAATCCGCCGCAGATCATCTCCCGGCACATACGTCCGGAAATCGTGAAACTCAACACTGGTTCCGGCATGTGGCGAGCGGTGATGGCCGTGATTGGTCATCCCGCCGCGGGAGTCGCCGCGCAGGTTGAGGTTCAGCAGATAATGGATGAATTCCGGCGGAAAATTGTTCATGCAGACAACTCCGATATTTTAGCCGCAATGGCGTTGATAATTTCGTCTGTACTCTTTTTATGCGCACGAGCTTCAAAATTCATGGATATGCGGTGTCGCAGTACCGGTAAAGCAGCTGCACGAATATCTTCGCAGGCGACATGCGCCCGGCCGGCCAGCAGTGCATAAGTTTTGGCTATCAGCAGCAGCGCCTGAGCCGCACGCGGCCCCGCACCCAGCACTACCCAGTCGTTTACCTCGGGTATTGCGTATGGCGATCCCGGCTGGGTAGCCATTGTCAGGCGGATGGCATAGGTTTGAACCTGGCGGCTGACTATAACTTCACGGATCGTGCGGCGTACATGCAGTACAGTTTCACCGTCCGCAACCGTATCCGGGCGCTCCTGGACAATCCCGACAGTACGTTCAAGGATCTGATGATATTCATCCTCGCGGGGATAGGGAAGATTTACTTTGATCATAAAGCGGTCAAGCTCGGCTTCCGGCAGAGGATAGGTTCCTTCCTGTTCAATCGGATTCTGAGTGGCAATTACCGTGAACGGCTGAGGCAGTGCAATCGTGCGGTCGCCCACAGAGAGCTGCTGTTCCTGCATCGCTTCAAGCAGTGCCGATTGAGTTTTTGGACTGGCCCGGTTGATTTCATCAGCTAGAATAAAATTGGCTACCAGCGGTCCTTCGCGGAATGTCAGACGGTGACCGCCATGTTCATCTTCGACGAACACTGTGGTGCCGATAATATCCGCAGGCATCAGATCAGGGACAAACTGAATCCTGGAGAACTTAAGATTAACCGATTCTGAAAGGGTACGGGCTAATAGCGTTTTTCCCAGCCCCGGAACTCCTTCAAGCAGAACATGTCCGCCTGCAAGAAACGCCGAAATAGTCTCACGCACTAAATCGTCATGTCCTACGAAAACACGGTTGATCTGTGCTTTAATGCCGTTGAAGACACGCTGGAATTCAGCTATTTTAGCTGCTGCATCAATGGGTGGCTGTGTTGTCTGTTCCATATTTATTTTCCTGTTGTTGGTTGTCATACTGGTGTAATTTTATAAGATAGTTTTTGACCGTTTCACGGAGTTCAGGCGGAGTTTGCACCAGGCTCACCGCAGGTTCCGACTCGACTGTTGTGCCCGGCTGCGGCAGGACTAAGTTTTCCGACGGTTCCCGCTGTGCCGGAATGTGTTCCAGATTAGTTATATCAAATCCCTTTGAAAGTTTGCCGCCGACAACATCAGGCAGCGTCGCGCCGGAGATAAGCGAGGCCGTTCCGCGCGATTTCTTGTCTCCGGTGGGGCCGCCGCGCGCAGTGCCGGGTTTATTTCCTTTCGGATCGTTTTTGCCGAGTTCTCTGCCCGGCTTTTCGTTACTTTCAGGCGAAAGCGGTTTAATACCTCCGCGGGAACTGTAAATTGATGGTTTACCTTGCGCATCAGCCTTGTCTTCATCATCACCGTTGTCATGGTTGTCGGCATTGCCTGACAGGCTCAAGTTCTGGATTGCAAGACCTGACTGCGAATTTTTCATTCCGGAACTCCCGGATGCGGAATCGCCTGAACTGGAAGACTGGTTCGGCAGTTGCAAACCTTTTTCCGGTTGCCGGTTCCGGCTTTCGCCTGCATTTTTGCGGTTCTCAGAAGGACGTTTCGGCTTGGAGGCGCTGCTGCTGCCGGATGCTCCAGTCTGCTGATTGGCACCGGTTGCCGGCTGGCCGGCATCTGAACCGGATGTCACACCGTAGTCCTGCCGCGGCGACTGCTTGTAAAGGGCTGCCGCGTCAGAAGCAGCAGTTGCCGGGACAGCAGCAACAGGGCTGGCAGGCGTATCGGAATGCCGTTCCGGTATTCCGGCAGGCTGCGCGATGCTGGTAGTCGCCACTCCGGTCGACGCTTCAATATTCCGCTTGCTAAGCTCCTGCCATTCCGGCAGGATGAACACCAGCAGTGTTATTAACATTGCCAGAATAAAATTTACCCCAATCCACTTATGCTGACGTGCAAGTCTGTCATAAACCGGGACTGATGATAAATTGGCGTGCAATGCGGCATAACCGCGTTCAACCGTGAAACGTCCGAACGCAGTATCCGCTGGAATTTGATTCTGCAAAAGTTCCCAGGCAGCAGCGATTGTGTTACTGCTCCGGTTTTTGAGATCAAGCCGCTCCGCCACTTCCGCCAGTCCGGGCCAGCGCCGCCATATTTTATAGCTTGTAATTGTCAGCGATGCAATCACTGCCGGCAATACCAGCAGTATTAATGCATAGAATATGGAGATGTATTTACTATGGTATAATGCTAAAATCAGCCATACTATTGCTCCCGGCAGCAGCAGACTCGAGGCTCCAAACCAGGAGTCCCGGAAACTTTCCCGCAGCAGCCGGACAGCCAGCAAACGCCGTGCCAGTTCCAGATGCCGCCGGAAATCTATGCTGATATTGTTTTCCACCATAACACTCCTGCTTATTACTGTTCCTCAGTATTATTACTGTTCCAGATATCATACTATCACCCGATAGCGATTATTCTTGCTATTAAAGACTTTTACCCGATGAAAGAATAGTCCGCTTCCACTGCGGAACCACGACATTGCCAACAACAAGATAATTGATGCCGGTTGCCGCAGTCTGGTTTGCCGGGATCAGCGATTTATGCGGGTTTGCCTGCGGCGTGAACTGGGTGCATGTATTCGCGGGACCATTGGTTGGTAACGGATTATAAATATAGTTGTCACCCACCAGCATTGTATAAAACAATGTGATCGCTGCTGTTTTTGCCTCAGTACCACTTTGATTCTTTCCGTTACTTTTTGAAAGACCGTTAAATACTGAAGAATACCAGAAATAGGTATTTCCGTATGCCTGCATATCAGGCGGTGCAGCCGGGCATATCCATGTATTATTTTTGGATGCTTTTGTTGTACTGGAAATATAAGCTGACAGTGCGGCGTGCAACCCTAATGTCTCCGGCCCGCCGCCAGCTCCATCATCTTGTCCAACTCCACGTCTGAAATTCGCCTGCTTTACAGAGGCAGTAGGAATATCCCACGCTCCAATCACGCCGGCATCAGGATAACGCGATTTATTATCGACGCGATAAAGCTCGATCGCTAGTCCAATCTGCTTCAAATTGCTGACGCAGCCGATATTTTTCGCCACGTTCCGGCTTCGGCCCAGACCCGGCAGCAGCAATGCTGCAAGTATTGTTATAATAGCGATCACCACAAGCAATTCTATAAGTGTAAAATTTGTCTTTTTATTCATGATTTCATTTCTCCTTGATTTACAGTTTAAAAATCTTTAATTTCTTTGATGCGATACGAATCACCAGTCTTTTTAAAGTCTAATTCCAGTGACTGAGGATCGCTGTCAAACATTCCGACAATTATCAGGGTGTCCTTTGAAGCTGCTGGAATTATTGCTTTTAAAACGGTTAACTTGTCAACATTCGCAAGTTTATACGTTTTGCAATAGTTATTAATCTCTGCTGCTGATAAGCTGCTATCCCAGCATTTATTAAATGATTCGCGATTGCGCGAGGCCATGGAGTCCAATAATTGATCCACCAGGGCAGTGCCTTTTTGGATCTCGGCCTTGGTTGCTTCGCGATACGGTCCTTTGTCCGGCAACTGCATGGCGAAGATCACTCCTGCCAGCGCGAACAAAAATACTGAGAAAATAATTTTACCTTTCATAATTTGTCTCCTGTCAATGATTTAAAAGTTTATTTTAACTGCCAGATGGCATGTATAGGAATACTTGCGATATTGTTATTGCCAAAGAGCAACGCACTCAACACGTCCGGTTGCTGGTAGAAAAACAGCATGGATATTATAAACAGCGCTACACCACCCAGTGACAATATTTCAAAAACTGTGAATTTAATCTTTTTACTCATTTCATTAACCTCTTTATTGTTATCCTAATCTTTTCTATTCGTCTTTATTGTTGTCATGATCTTTATTCTTACGTCTTATTGGTTTCTTACTGGTTTTCTTTATTGACAACAACAAGGATTCTTGCGGTTTAAAGCCCCGCTGATGGCAATTTCAACCTTTGGATTCCTATTGTAAATCATTGATATTTTCATATTTCCTCATAAGTCATTTAATAATATATTTATATTTCAAAAATCACGTTTCAGTGCTGTCAGTTTGATGTCCAATGTTCGTTCATTTACTTGCTGACCTCCTGATTAAATTGTTTTAAACTCTCAACTCAAACTATTTACTCTTCCATGTTATTCTTTGTATCCGGCAATATTCTGTTTCCCAGCTCTATCATTTGCCCGAAAACAAATATAACAAACTTCAAACAATATATATTATAACGGTGACTGGAAAAATGTCAATAGCAATCCTTACTAATTTTGTAAATATTTTTATATATTGCCTGTTTTTCTATCTATTATAATATGTAATATGTTTATTATAAGCATTTTATTTAATTTATAAATGTTTATTGTTACAGTAGTGTATCTGGGCATTTTAATAATTGGCTGAATTTAGCAATTGCTGATTTATTTCTGCATTAGCAGTAGATTTATTTATTGCTATATGCGCTACCAATTCCAATCTGCCACTCCGGCGATTTTATTATCACACACATGCGTGCAGAGTATATCAAAATTTCTGTGCCGGTAAAGTCGTATCAGCGGTCAAATATTCAACCGGCAAACACTCTTTGTTGTTGCCTCCGCTCCGCCTTTCCTGCATTAAAGACTTCGTCAGTTTTCAGCTCCGGCTTGATTATAGCCTCAGTCTTTTTCATTTCCTTACGTTCCTTCTGTTGACGTATATATCTTACGAGCGTTGTGATTTAATATAGCAAAAGCCATGCCAATAATTATTGAATATGTGTAAAATATTAACAATAAATAATTTGCATGAATACAATATTTTTGTACTATTCGCAAAAACGACAAAAATGTATTGTCGTGGTCGGATAATTACATTTTTGTGGTCCAGAGGAGTATTTCCAATTAATTGCCGTTGAGATGAAGTTTGGCTGGAGCAATCGGAAAAAACGCTATAATGAGCGCACAGTGGCGGAACAGACAAATTCAGGTTTGAATGAGAATCTATGCGGGAAAAATCATGGTCAAAATAGCACGGTTTTCTGCCACATGAGGTTTGGAGTTATTGCCACAGAGGGGAAGCCGCTATTCAACATTATTTTTTTGCGACAATTGCCGCAAAATGAAGCATTATTACATGACTGAATCTGTAAATCGCAATATTCTGGTAGCCGGCATTGCTATTTTAGCTATTTGAGCTAGATTCACAGCAATATTTAACGGATAATAATTTAATGATGCTATCTCATAATCTGCCTCGCGGAAATTCTTCGGACAGAATCGCTGTCCGGGTTAAAGGCAAAGGCGCACTGGCCTTGCGCCAGTGGCATCCATGGCTGTTTGAGGATTCTATTGAGAAAATTTCCCGCGACGGCAGGCCGGGGGATGTCGCGGTCGTTTATAATCAGGAGAAATCTGTGCTCGGGGCAGGGCTCTACGATCCATCTTCGCCGGTTCGAGTCAAGATGCTTTCCTTCGGCCCCTCCAAAATACCGGTCGGACCGGAGCTTTTCCGCAAGCTTTGTCTTGAGTCTAAACAGTTGCGGGACGGCAGAATTTCCGCGGATACCAATGCTTGGCGGTTGATCAATGGCGAGTCGGACGCTTTTCCGGGAATGGTGGCCGATAAATACGCGGACGTGCTCGTCCTCAAGGTCTACACTCCGGCGTTTATTCCATGGCTGGGCGATATTGCCGACGCTCTTTTTGAACTTTATCCTGAATTGCGGCGGCTGGCAATACGTTTTTCGCGCGAAGTTCAGCGGATGTCTGATGAGGTCAGATTCGGACTGCTTGACGGAACCCTGCTTGCTGATGGTTCACAAGCATGGGACGGAGCCGTGCAGTTTCTGGAGAACGGGATTATTTTTGAAGCAGATGTGAAATCCGGCCAGAAAACAGGCTTCTTTCTTGATCAGCGCGATAACCGTGCCGCGGTCGGGGAACTTGCAAAAGGAGCAGGCAGGGTTCTTAATTTGTTTTCATATTCGGGCGGCTTTTCGCTTTATGCCGCAAGGGCGGGGGCGGCGGAGGTTTACAGTGTTGACTTCAGCAAACACGCGATAGCGGCGGCCTGCCGCAACTTTGCACTGAATACCAGTGACCGCAATATCGCCTCTTGCAAACACTTCGGAATCACCGGGGATGCCTTTGAGGTCATGAATAACATGGAAAAAGAGAAAAAACTTTTTGATATAGTAGTGGTAGACCCGCCTTCATTTGCCAAGTCGGCTGCCGAAAAATCCACTGCAATCAAGTCTTATGCCAGACTGGCGGGATCGGCGGTCAAACTTATCAGGAATAAAGGTATCCTGGTTTTTGCGTCGTGTTCAAGCAGGATATGCGCTGATGAGCTTTTTGAGGTAGTCCATGAAGTTGCGGCGTCTGCCGGACGCCCGCTGGATGAGTTCATGCGCACCAGTCACGCGGCCGATCATCCGGCCAGATTCAAGGAATCGAACTACCTAAAGTGCCTGTACGCCAGAGTCTGAATTAACCTAAAAAAGTAGTTGAACCTTGATTTTATGTTGTTTTAAAAAAATCTTATGATAAAAATGCATTTAACGAAAAGTTAACAAGAGTGAATAGCCTGAAATACAGAATTCAACCCTCCGGGTCGGTCATTGCACCATGTCTGCACTGTGATTTTGAGCTTGCAGTGGTTACCACAGCGGCGCTCAAAATCACAGCACATCCACGGTACACTGGCTCGACTACTTATTTTAGGATTAAAGAGAAAGTAAATGCTGATTGAAAAGAAATGTTTGAAATCTGACCTGCTTTTACTGATTGCCGCGGCGATCTGGGGATTTGCGTTTGTCGCTCAGCGCACGGGCATGGAATATGTCGGTCCGTTCACCTACAGCGGAGTGCGTTTTCTGCTTGGAACTGTTTCGCTGCTGCCGCTGCTATATATTTTCAAAGATTCTCCGCCGGACCCGGAGCTTAAGCCGCTGAGTCCTTTCTGGCAGCGCTGGGGTTGTGTGCTGGCCGGGCTGCTGCTCTTTGCCGGCATGTCGCTGCAGCAGGTCGGACTGGTATATACGACGGCGGGCAAAGCCGGATTCATCACCGGATTGTACGTGGTGCTGGTGCCAGTCTTCGGACTGGCACTACGGCATAATACCGGTAAAGGCACATGGGCGGGGGCGTTAGTTGCCGCCGTCGGGTTATATCTGCTTAGTGTCAACAGCGATTTCCGGGTTGCGTTTGGCGATTTGCTGGTGTTCGCCGGTGCGATCGTCTGGGCTTGGCATGTGCTGGCTATCGGCTGGCTTTCGCCGCACAATCATCCGGTACGGCTCTCGATTATTCAATTCGGCATAACCGGGCTTATCAGTCTGATAATCGCTTTCTGCATAGAAACAGTTTCATTCAACGGCATTTGCAATGCAGCCATCCCTATATTATACGGTGGAATTATGTCTGTTGGCGTGGCGTTCACTTTGCAGGTGATAGTGCAAAAAACGGCGCATCCGGCGCATGCTGCCATCATTCTGAGTCTTGAAGCGGTATTCGCCGCGCTGGGCGGCTGGCTGCTGCTGAAAGAACACATGAGCGCCCGCGCTGTCGTCGGCTGCATTCTGATGCTTGCAGGCATGCTAGCCGCACAAATTAGCAATCAGCAGAAAAAAACTGCGGAGTGAGCAAAGATCAGTCTACTTTGAGATTTCCCAGCACCTGCCAATTGTTGACGGTATCGCCTTCGATGCCCAGTCTGATGTCCGGATTCGGACGCGTGGTGTCGGAGAAGAGGCCGACGGCCAGACGGTAGGAACCGGGCGGAACGGTGAATTTAAGATTGGAAATTTCTGTAATCTGCTTGCCGGGCGCCCACTTTTCCGGATGGCTGTCTTTCACCGGACACTTCGCCATGACTTTTCCGTCTCTGTCAAGCAGTGCGGCAATGACCCTGCATGGAATGAAGATAAAGGCTAAGCCGGTGTTCTCCCAGCGGAAAGAGGCTTTGAAATCGCTGTCTGACGCGATGTGCCGCGGAAACGATACCTCGTTCAGCAGGAAATGATATCCCATCATGTTCGTGAGCTTCTCAATGAGAGGGCGTTTCTCTTTGACGAAAGAGTCGTTGCTGTCGTGCTGCCCGAGGTTCTGATAGGTAAATGCTCCTCTTACAGTATCATCCAGTATTCTGTCTTCAAGTTTATCGCCCCAGGCGTACTGCCACCCGCCATTCATTTTATGTTTTTTGTAGGTGTCATACCATTCTCCGAAGGATGGAGTTTTGCCCTTGCAGCGTATCAGTTCTGACCCGTTGGAGTTTCCCAGGATGCCGTCGCGCCTTATGCCGATGCCCTGATCCACCGCCCAGTCATAGACGGGATTGTATAGCTTTTCACCCCATGGCAGGAAAAGCCGGGTGCGGTTGAAGGCGTCCAGATGAATCTGGATATGCCGTTTGAGTCCTTCCGGGGATATTTTTTCAGAACCTTTCAAATGTCCCAGGTGTCCTTCGCCCCACTGCCCGTAAGAACGGATATCTATAAATGAGATGCGGGGATCGCCGTTATAGCGTTTGCCCATTGCGGTAATGAATTTCTTGAGTTTTTCCATGAAAACGGGATTGTCCCATTGTTTCGGGGCGACCATGCCTTTGATTTTAATCCCGTCGTATTGAATCGAAGGAACTCCCGCGTCATAAACCCACTTGGGAGTATTGTATTTTGTGTCGGAATGGAAGCTTTCGCACATCACACCGAATCCAAACTGTTTTCCCGCTTTGGTCCAGGCTGCAATGGCGTTGTCAACAGGGGTCCAGTTGAATTTACCTTCCTCCGGCTCCAGTTCGCTCCAGTGGAAACGCGTATAAGCCGAACTGCATAAGGCAAGCGCCTCCTGAGTGTGACCTTTCGGCGACACTCCATATATGACCCATCCTTTGCCGGGATTGACGACCGGTTTCGAGTTAGCGCTGAACTTTAAAGTCTGGATATTGTCTCCCGCCGGTTCCGCCGTCTGACTGTTGCCGGAAAAGCTGAAAAACATTATCCCGGATAGTACTGCGGTGGCAAGAATGGTCTTCTTTACTCCGGTCTTTATCATTGTGCTGATTCCTGAAATTTAAGACAACTTGTATGAGAGCGATTCGGTATAATTTAACCTGTAACGATAATGAATCAACCGGTGATACCTTGCCGATTCATTATTTCTGGTTGCGGAAACGGGCAGGGGAGACTCCCTGGGAATTGCTGAAGACCTTGCAGAAATAACTGACATCCATGAACCCGCATTTTTCCGCAATCTCTTTGATACTCAGCCGCTCGGTCTGAAGCAGCCGTACCGCCAGGCGCATTTTCAGGTCGGAGATGAACGCCATCGGGGTTATGCCCTGATATTTGTGGAACATCCGGCTGAAGTGATATCTGCTGTAGCCGGAGATCTCTGCAAGGTCGTTAATCGTAATGTCCTCTCCGATATGTTCCATGCAGTATTCAGTTACCCGGGTAATGAATTCCGGACGGTTTTCGCCGCTTTCGCCCTTGCCTAAATCTTGCAGCGCGCACATGGTAAAGTCATACGCCATCAAAGATGCATCATAAGGGGTCTGCAATTTCCCCTCGCAGCAGTATTTGTAGATTTCCGCAGCCTTCAGCACGCATTTCGATTCTGTTGAAATTTTTACCACCGGGCCGATCATTTTCCGGAGCTCGCGCCAGAGCCGGATAAGTTCCGAGCCATTGACCGTAACAAAAACGAATTCCCAATATTTGTCCTCCGGGGAAAAATAATAGCAGTGATCTTCGGGGATCATTGCCAGCATGGCCTTGCCCTGTTCGACCTTGTATTCTTCGCCTTCGAACCGGAAACGTCCGCACCCGGCAAGAGTATACTGCCAGATGAACATTTCCCTTCTGCCGCGTTTCATCCCGTCAAAGCTGTAAGAATACGTTGAATCAGAAGATACCGCCTGGTGTCCGCAGTTGATCAGCATTGAGTGCAGGTGAAAAGCCCGCGCCGGGAAAATCGGCGCCTGTCCGCGATAAGGATATTCTTTAAATACATCCAGCATAATTTTACCATTATTAGCAAATTTGTCATATTTACACAAGCATAAATGACGTATATAATAGAGCAATATAGTTTTATTATTTTATTTTTCAATATTGCAATCAACAGGAGTCTGAAAAGATGAAGGCAAAGAAGGTCGGGCACGAGGCGCATATGCAAAAGGCTGATAATCTCGGTATTCTTGACGGGGTAAGCCGTCCGCTGAAAGTGGTTTTTCTCGGTGCCGGCAGCGGTTTCTTCAAAGGGTTGTTCACCGATGTGATTAATATTCCCGGAGCTGACAAAGGTGAAATGGCGCTGGTGGACATTGACGCTGAACGGCTGGCGCTGGCCAAAAAACTCGGCGATAAAATCGTCAAGATCTCCGGTAAAAAAGGCTGGAAAGTAACTGCGACCACTGATCGCAGGAAAGTTCTCGAAGGCGCGGATTACATTATCAACTGCATTGAAGTCAGCGGTACCGCCTGCGTCCGTTTCGACAACGATATTCCAAGGGAATACGGGGTAGACCAGTGTATCGGCGATACCATCGGGGCTGGCGGCTTGTTCAAGGCGCTCCGTACTGTTCCGGTATTTATCGAAGTCCTCAAGGATGTCGAGAAGATGTGTCCGAATGCCTGGGTGCTGAACTATACCAATCCCATGAGCATCATGTGTCTGTCGGCGGCAAGAGCGAGCAAAGCCAAAGTTATCGGACTTTGTCACAGCGTTCAGGGTACTTCACATTTACTGGCCAAATATGCCGGAGTTCCATATCGTGAAATGAAATGGCGCTGCGGTGGCATTAACCATCTGGCGTGGTTTACCGAGCTGACCCATAACGGCAAAGACCTCTACCCGCTGCTCAAAAAGAAAATTGCCAAGGACGCGAAACTGCTGGCGGAAGATCCGGTCAGATTTGACGTAATGAAGTATTTTGATTACTTTGTCACCGAGTCCAGCGGACATTTCAGCGAATATCTGCCCTACTACCGGAAACGCCAGGAACTGATTGATAAACATTGCGGCCCCAGGTATCTCGGACAAAGCAGCTTCTACGCCGACGAATGGCCCGGATGGCGGAAGGCCTGCGACGAAAACCGCAGAAAATTCATCAGCGGCGAACTGGAAATTGAAATTGCCCGCACCTGGGAATATGCCAGTTTTATCATCGAAGCCATGGAAACCCACAGCCCGGTCACCATTTACGGATCCGTGCCGAATACCGGGTTAATCACCAATCTGCCGCAGGACGGCGTTGTTGAAGTCGCCTGTCTGGTGGATAAGCGCGGCGTCACCCCGACATTCTTCGGCAGGCTCCCGCCGCAATGCGCCGCTTTGTGTGACGCTAATATGCGGATGTTCGATTTGGCTGCCGATGCCTGCCTGCAGCGCTCAAAAGACCTCGCGGCCAAAGCCTTGATGCTTGA
>CAIMFA010000849.1 GCA_903840185.1 uncultured Lentisphaeria bacterium
ATAACCAATATGGAAATAGTCATTAACCACATTATTCACGTTCCCGTCGCCCGGATGATGTCCCACGCACACGACAGGCAGTCCGGAGTCCTGAAGCTGATGAATGACCCTGGTTCTTTCCGTAAAAGGATGAATCCAGATGATGCCGTCCAGATTTAATAATTTAATCTCTTCGACAGCCTGCTCGTCATCGTGCACCAGCTGCAGAATTCTCACGCTGCCGAAATCCTTGGTTATTACCATTCCAGCAGCGCTTATAACGGGCCATGAATAATCCATATACATCACATCTTTTCCTCCGCCGGCAATTATGCCGACGGAAAGATTGCTGCCTGGAGTCTTGAACCTTGGAAACATTCCCGGGTTGGTGAATGTGCCAACGCCTTTGCGAATAGACAGACAACCCTCGGAGACCAGTTCTTCAAGCGCTTTTCTTACCGTTGAACGGCTGACGTCATATATCTTGCATAAATCCCGTTCTGACAGTAATTTGACTTCCTTGCAAGGATTGCTGCGCCCAAGATCGTACGCATACTGCCTGATTAAAAATGCTGATCCGCTATACATTTTTTAAAACTCCTGACAAAGCTAATCCACCCAGATCCACCACAACCACCACATACCACTATAATCACATTATACCACATGCTTTTATTTTTGTCAATACAAGTCCATGGAGAAATCAAAAGAATATCTTCCGGATTTGTTATTTTTTAACATATATGAGTAATGGTCGATGAAGGCATTACATCACAATATTACATTATCCAATATGTTGAATTCCGAGTATTGAGCATAGCGCTTCAAGTCTGGCGCGATTGTCGCCGTAGGATATTATGTAATGCTGGGCCATGACGTTCTGGATGAAGTCTTCGACCGGAGCATCAAACACGATTTCCAGACTCGGCAGCTGCGGCGCGGGCGGCGCCCATCCGGCCTCTTCCCATTTTACCGGAGTGCGGGCGGTGCCGGTCATAATGTGCATGGTGTATTCATCGCCGGAATAACCCAGGCGGCAGATCGTCACTTTCCCGGTCTTCAATTTGGAAACATTCAACAGTCCTTCGCCGAAATCGCCGAAAGCATTGGGCATGACAGTTACTTTACCGTCAACGATTGCCGCCGGTACGTAATCAGGCACTCCCATCAGTGCGCCATCGGTCATGAATTCATAGAATTCCAGATAGGCGGCGGTCTGTCCGGTAAGATATTTTACAATGAGTTCAGTTACGGCACCCATGCTGTCGTTTTCCGGGACGGAACAGATGTCCAGTTCATCATGCAGCAGCGTCAGACTGCCGGCAGGAGCAAACTTCATCAGTTTCTTGACGCCGTCAACATCGTTGAAAGAAAATCCCTGATAATTGCGTTCCTGGATTTTTGCCTTAAACGCCAGGAAAAGCCGTACTGAATTCTCAATCGTGCCTGAACGTGGTTCTTTTACAAATTTCCACCGTTTTTTCAGCGCGGCGGCAATCTTCTTTATTTCTTTAGCATCAACTTTTTCCATCAGCTGCGCAATTTCCAGCAGCTCGAAATGTTCGATTTCCGGCCCGATTCTGCCTTTGAGTGAAACTCCGTCATAAAGCGTTCCATACAGCCGCATGTCGCGATATCCGGCCATGCCGATTCGGGCGGTTTTCAGCAATGACGCGGCGCGGGCGGCTTCAGCGTAAGTTATGATCTCATCAATTCGCGGCTGCTGTCCGCGATAAGTGACCACATATTTGAATTTATAGCCCATATCCGCCATCGGCTTGCGCAAAGCCGTAGTTCCGGCCTGATCGGCGGTGGTGACGAAGCGGTCGCCGTCCTGCCAGCCGGTCAGTCCCCATAGGATCATCGGCTTGTGCTTGAAGTGTTCGATTACGCTGAACACCGCCCAGGATGGAATCCATCCGGCAACACAGATAATCAGCAAGTCGAAGTCTCCGCCGGCCTGGAGTTCACGAACAGCGCGGGCGGCGTTTACGCCTGCCGGATCGTCGCTGACCGGCGCGGTTTTAATGAGCTCAATACCCTGCTGTTCCAGCATTTTCGCAGCGGTTGCACAGCGCTTGATAATAAATTCTTTCGGGGTGTTGACTTCTCCGAATCCGACAAACCCGGCTCTGATTTTTCGTTTTTCATTCATGGTAATGTTTCCTGCATCATAAGTTTAAATAGATTTTTCCATTTGCGGCCAATCCATGAGACCGGATAATGCATCATTTCCATAAAGATTATCCCTTCCGGCCATCATTGCAAACCGTCCGGCAGTAATTATGTTTTCATCTTTCAGCAATGCGGTCAGAAAACCGGCCACGGCGCAATCTCCGGCACCTGATGCATTGCGGAATCTTCCGGCATCAACGGTGAGCGGCTGTATCCAGACTCCCTGCAGGCAACCGGTGCGGTCGGAAAGGCGCAACGCTGACGAATTAAGTTCCGCCAGGGTTCCGGTGCGAAGATATGCTCCCTTGTGTCCGGCCTTGATCAGCAGCACTTTGACGCCCATGCCAAGAACTTTTTCCGCCAGCCGCTCGTATTCCCCCGGCGGAATAACGTCAATCATGTCGCCGTTCACCGCCCGGTCGGCAATACTGGAATAACGCTGCGGTTCCAGCATGAAAAGCAGTTCTTCAATACTGGGCACAAAAATATCCACCAGCGGCAGCACTGCCGATAATATTGCCTGCCAGTCGGCCTTTCCCGCCGGGGCGGCGGGGTCCGGGAGAGTCATGTCCAGCGAAGTCACCGTCCCATGGCTGCGTACACGTTCAAACAGTTCTTTGAGTTTAGCGCCGTTGTTAGTCCACAACGTCTCCATCAGCGGCGGATACCCGAAATGAAAAAGGCGGCTTTGCCCGACAACTTCATAATCAATATTTTCGGCGGAGAAAATGCGGTTGCAGCCCGGATCCTCCAGAAATATGCGGTCCATGCCCGGAGGCGCGATTACAATCCCGTAGGCGGTTCCGGCGGCAATAGTCCGATGTATTCCAGTTGTAACTCCCGCCCCGGCCAGCAGCGCCACCGCCATATCGCCCAGCATATCAGCGCCGACACATCCCGTCAATGCAACATTCAGTCCGAATTTACGCATTCCCAGACCAGTATTGGCAACTACGCCGCCAAGCGAAAAATGCAATCCTTCTGTCTCGATAAGTTTGCCTGGCCGAAACAGTTCGGCAAATGCAACAGCTTCCCGCTGCGCGAATCCGGGCGCGATGTCAACCCCCAGATAGCCCGCAATGACCGCATCAATTGGACGAGGTGTATTTATTCCCATAACTTTGTTATTTCCTCAATTGTGCTGTCCACAAGCATTTTGCCGCCGTCGGAGCCGACCTTGCCATTGATGATCAAACCGCCGTAGCCACCAAGCTGTTCCGCCCGCGCACTCGGCAGATAACCGCCGGTGTCGCCGCAGAGCTGGACAATAAAAGTCTGCCGCGCCTGGCTGCGCGCTTTGATCTGCTGCCCGAAGTCCAGATAAAGCTCAAACGGATTGGTGGCAAAAACAACATCACCGAGCCGGACAACATGCATTTCCATTTCAAAATCCGGCTGTGTATCTTGGGTTTCATATCTGGCGATAACGGCCTTGTTATTCTGGATAAGCACGAAATGGTGCAGTTTACTGTCATAAGGGCCGGGCCTGCCTGCGATCTTTTCATTGCGGTTGACTTCTTCGCAGAACTGGCGGTAAGCCTCATCTTCAGGAAGTACGGCCTCCAGTTCAGTCAGCTTTTTCTTAGCATTAATATAGTCCTGATAAGAGGCACGGCGGCACGGCAAAGCAACCTTTTTCACGACATGTTGTAACTGAGGGGAGAATTCAATCATTCCAGCAGCTGACTGACAGACCTTTTCAACCGCCGTCAGTAACCGGCTGCCGATTTCAGTAACTCCATTTTCGTGCCAGAAATCAGGTTCGCCTTTGTAGTTCCGCGTAAGATCGCGCGGCGACTGGCAGCCTGCGGCGCTGATCTGTCCCAGCGTCCGAAAATTATTCCCGAACTGCTGTTTAAGCAGTTGTCTGGCTTCACCCATAAAGTCGGATGAAATCTTGTATGTGGCTTCCATTGCCTGTGAGGGACAGGCCAGATTGAGGATCACGCCGGCAGGTTTGCGGTCTTCGTCAAAAGTAAACAGCAGATCAACCCCGGAATCTTCGCCGCCCTCCATTCCAGTAAAATCTTCGCGGTCAGTGCGTCCGTACATTTCCGCAGTGCCGTCAGCGTAAACCGCGCGCCGGCAATGCCCGACTCTGGCAAAACTCAAAGCATTGGCGATACCGCCCAGTTTACGGTTGCGCCAGGCTTCGATGATTACGGCTTTCAGTTTGGCCAGTAGAAATGTGCGGTATTCAGCGGCTGTCAAAACACCCGGCAGCTCCGCCAGCCAGCCGATTCCGGCTATCAGATCGACACCTGGAGCATTATGCGTATGAATGACATTCAAAAATATTTTATTTACATCCAGTTCCGGCATTTCCGGGCGCAGCATCAAACGCAGTTCATCCTGGAAATCAGACTGAAAACCGACCAGATCCAGTGAAACCATCACGGATTGTTCGCCGTCGGATTCCAGCGCCAGCGCCGTTGCCGACAACCGCGAGTGAATGCCGTCGGCAATCCGATGGTAGTATTGTCCGGACAGATCAACTTTGCCTTCCGGCGTGGTATCTGTTTCCGCCCAGCCGATTAGTATTTTTGCCATTTTTAAATCCTGCATAAGAGTTCTTAAATTTTTATTTGCACGTTTATCATCTGCTGATCATACGGCGGAGTTATTTCATATACAGTTCCGCTGGTTTTTCTCTGTTCAATATGCTCAAACGTACTGTCCAGCAGCGGCGTGTTTATTTTCAATGCCACTGCCGAATTATTCGAAATGATCCGCTTCATATGAATATTGCTGATATCGCCCATCTTCGCCGACTCGCCATAGCCGGTATACACAGCCACGATATTCGCCGCGTTGAATGTCATGTCATCCTCGATGCCGGATGCCAGGATATTCTGAATTTTCGCTCCGCCCGCGGCCAGACAGATGATGACATGGCACTTTGACGAGGCTTTGATATTTTTGATTTCAATATTTTCAATCGAATCACCGAGCCTGCTGCTCTCATTGCCGCCTGCCTGCAGCGGAAAAATATAGAATTCCCCCTGATAAGCTCTGCTCGCCTGGGGATAACTGTTGGTGCCGATAATGGCGGTACAAGCGACGACATCATCAGAGCATGACCCGGTTATATTTTCCACCCGCCCGTTGCGGCAGCCTTTTCTGAAATCGACCCCGTCGCCATTCTTCACCGTCGTGTTGAATGCAATATCATGGATATACATATTTTCGCAGCCGTGCTCCTGCGATATTGCCCAGCAGGTGGTTTTACTCAAGGAAAAGCCGCCGATCTCATAATCCTTGCAGTTTGCGAAAAGGATTGATACCGTCCTCCAGCCATAAAAATCGCCGATCCACGGGAGCGGCGCTCCGCCCCGGAGAGGATGCGGCGCAGCAAAAGGAATGTCCGGGCCTTCAACGAATGCCGAGCCGATTCCGCTGCCGATGATTTTTATATTGCGGTTATGGCGCAATTCGCGTGCCAACCCGTTTGGGTCTGATTCATCGACGATTATCCCTTCATTGCGGATTATGGTGTCAAACACGCCGTCAGCCAGTTTCAGCCTGCTGTTGTTCAAGAACAATGTTGTATCAGACGGCAATATGATCGACTCCGTTATAGTCCATGTACTCGTATTGGGGACAGTGACAGTATCGAGGCCGAGTTCCAGCGTTCCGCCGCCGTGTTCCTTCAAAACTGCAAGAGCTTGCTTTATTCTCGCCGTCTGAGTTCCAGCAATAAAGTCATTCGGTGATACTACCAAAGCTTGTATTGTCATATTTCCCTCCGTCAAAAGCACTTCGGCCTATTTAAAAATTAAATTACCATTTATTACACTTTTTCAACGCTCTCATTCTTCCAGCTGTTAAGCGCGGCGGTAAAGAGACGGTGCGACATCGCCGTCTCCTCCGGCCTCACGCAGCTTGCAAAACGGCTTTTGGGCTTGCCTTCGGCCAGTTCGTAAACGAATGCCGCCCACATCTGTAGAATACTGTCAGTAAAGCCGAATTCAAATATGCCGCCAGTAATGCCTTTAAACGCCGCTTCCCAGCCCATATCCATCTGCCGCCATGCCTGTTCTCCGCCGTTATACTCCAGAACCTCCAGACGGCGCGTGTTCTTGCTTGACCAGCGTCCGCAGCCGCGCATGCCTTTCACTTCAAAATACCAGGTATCAGTTTCACCGGGCGCAATCCGCTGGGTCTTTATGGTCAGCGGAAAACTGCTGCCGGTACGCGGATTGATGCTCTCGCACAACAGCGTGGCATTGTCCCAGGTTTCACAGGGAACCATTGTTCCGTCTTTGCCGGGACGCTGTTTGACCAGCTTGGACAGCACGGCCCGGACGTTTTTCGGAAACCAGCCGGCCCGGAACGGGAAATGGCACGGATGCATGCCGAGGTCGCCCATGCAACCGTATTCACCATTGAACGCGACCATCCGTTTCCAGTTGATCGGCTTGTCCTGATTGAGATCGGAGGAATGCAGAAAACCGGAATTGACTTCGATAATTTCGCCAAACGCGTCGACCTCGATCATTTCTCCAAGTTTCTGCATCGGCGGGAAAAATGGGAATTCAGAACTGCACCGGACAAAAACATCAGGGTGCTGCCGGATGCACTCAATGATCGCATCGTTGGCCTGCTTATCAATGCCGAACGGTTTTTCGCCGAGAAGATGTTTTCCGGCTTTAATGATGTCGCAATAAAGCTGCTCATGCAGATTATGCGGCACCGCGCAATATACCGCCTCCACATCCGGATTGTCCAGCAATGCGTTATAATCATCTGTGATCTGTTTTATGGACGGAAAATTATCGCGGTACCAGTCATATAAGGCCGGGTTCTTGTCACAGACTGCGACCAGCTCCGGGCGGGCGTTCATCTCCGTCAGGTGACACCAGCGGGCGCATGCGCTGGCAAATTCACGCCCCATCAATCCCGCGCCGATAATTCCGAATTTAATCGTTCTCATGACAGCAGCTCTTTTTCAGTTTCCGCAATCGCCTCTTCGATGATGTCCATGCCTTTTATCGCTACTTCGTCAGGCATGATGATCGCCGGACTCATTCTTAATATATGCCCTGCCGGAATCCAGGCAAGACCTTTTTTGAACGCTTTCTGATAAACCATTTTACCGGCCTCGGAAAACGGTTCTTTGGTCTGCTTGTCCTTGACCAGCTCAACGCCCATCAGGCAGCCTTTGACGCGGCAGTCGCCGACCATCTTGTATTTAGTCGTCCAGTCCTCCATTTTCTTCTTAAAGAGCTGTTCCAGATGCTGCGCGTGTTCCAGCAGGCACTCTTCTTCAATCACTTCAAAACAGGCCAGAGCCGCCGCGCAGGCCATCGGGTTGCCGCCGTAACTGGTGGAAGCGCTGATCTTGTCCACCGCTTCCGCGTAAGGTTCGCGCACCGCCATTGCAGTGACCGGGAAGCCGTTGCCGAAACCCTTGCCCAGTGTGACTACATCCGGCAATACATTCCAGTGCTCCATGCACAAATATTTGCCGGTACGGCCCATGCTGGTCAGAACTTCGTCGGCAAACAGCAATATCTTGCGGTCGTCAAGGAATTTTTTCAATTTCGGGAAAAAATCGTCCGGCGGCATGACGCTGCCGCCCCAGCCCTGAATCGGCTCCAGCACAAACGCCGCCACCTGGCCGGTAGTACTTTCTTTAATGAATTTGTCGTAAAATTCCAGATAGCGTTCAGTGTCCAGCGAGCCGTCAGGGCGCACCCACCACGGACGGTAAGTATCCGGGCGCGGAACCATATAGAAACCGGGCGAACGGGTCGGTCCGCTGAACTTGGTCATATGGGCCAGGCTGATGGCATGGCCGCTTTTGCCGTGAAAGTCCATGAAACAACTGATAAACTCATGTTTGCCGGTCGCGGCGCGGCAGGTGCGCAGGCCGGCTTCCACCGCGGTGGTGCCGCTGTCGTAAAGCTGGTAGCCTTTCAAGTCGCCGGGCAGGCATTCCGCCATTTTCTCGAGCAACTTCACCTTGATTTCGGAAGTGAAGTCATGGGCGTTCATCAACTGATTGGCATACCTGGCGATGGCTTCGGATATTTTCGGATGACAATGCCCCAGCGTTGTCACATAGATTCCGCTGGAAAAGTCGATGAATTCATTACCGTCGGCATCTTTCAGGATGCAGCCGTGTCCGCTTTCAAACGCCACCGGAAACAGCCGCACCTGTTCCGACAACCCTTTGATGTACTTAACCGCGCGGCTGTGCAATGCCTTGCTTTTCGGGCCGGGGATTTCCGAAGTTACGATCTTCGGATAGGTCTTTAAATCAACATAATACTTTGACGGATTGTACTGGTTCATTTTATCATTCCTTTTGTATGTTATTTTTTATCAATGAATGTGTTGTCTTAATAACAATTTTAGTTCCTCCCAATATCAAAATCAACAGTATTATAAAAAAGAAGCTTGAAAGATTCAACAAATAATGTTATTTTTTAACATTATTGAACATTAACATATGGAAAATTATATGAATCAACGCCAGCAGGAACTTCTGGACCGGTTGAACCGGACCGGCAAAACCGTAATTGAAGCAGAGGCGGAGCATTTCGGCGTCGCCTCCATGACAATCCGCCGGGATTTACGTTTTCTGGAGAAAAACGGACTGGCGGTACAGACGAAGAAAGGCGCGATTCCGAAGCCGAAAATCTATGCCGCACCATTAAATATGGCTGAAGATTCGGCCGTCAAACGCAAAATCGCCGCTAAGCTGCTGGAAATGATCGAACCGTCAAGCACCGTTCTACTCAGCACCGGAACTACGACATTGACATTTGCCAGGCTGCTGGCACAGCAGAATCTGCCGCTGACCATAATCACCAATTCAATTCCGATAGCATCAGCGTTGTTCCAGACCCGCATCAAAGTAATTCTAATCGGCGGCGAACTGCGCACGACTTCGCTGGATCTGGTCGGCCCCGCCGCGGAAAAATACTTGTCCGAATATCACATTGACCTGCTGGTGACCGGTTGTGACGGCGCGGACGCGCAGCAGGGTTTTTACACCTCCGACCTGAATCTGGCCAACCTGGAAAAGCTGTCGGCCAAAGTCTCCGATAAAGTTATCGTCATCACCGAAAGCCGCAAGTTCGGCAGGAAAGCATTGGTTAAGTTCGCTGAAATAGCCGATGTTGATGCCATCATCACCGACAACCACCTGAAAGCCATCGACCGCGAACTGATCACCCGCAAAGGCGTTGAAGTCTTTACCACATAGGGTGAAGGGTTACGAAAACCAATACATTTTCAACACGAAAAACACTAAAAGCACGAAAGGAGTAAAGACAAAAAAAGACTAATCAGCAAATCTTTGCGAGAAACACAAACATTCGCTGACCATGTTTTAATCCTGTTTATCCTGATCACCTGATCTTTACAAGAGCGGCGCGGGAATGACCCGGCAATCCGGACGCAGCAGAACCAGTTCCGGATACAGACAGATAACCGCCCCCATGCCGACCGGCTTTTTAAGCTGTTCAAGAATTTTGAAATGCCTGGCGTCATCCAGTCTGGCTGACGCGGACTTTTTAAATTCAACCGGATATAGTATGCCGTTCTGCTCGATCAGTAAATCAATCTCGCGTTTGTCTTTGTCGCGATAATAATAAAACGGCACTTGTGAGCGGCCGTTATGCAAATAACTTTTTAATATTTCGGTGAAGCACCATGTCTCAAAGATCGCACCGGCCATTGCTCCGGCTTCCAGTACCCTGGGCGAATCCCAGCCGGTTAAAAAGGCGCATAAGCCGGTATCCAGCATAAAGAGCTTCGGCGCTTTAATCATGCGTTTGGTGATATTGTTAAAATATGGTTCCAGCAGCCAGACCAGACCGGAGGTTTTCAAAATGCTTAACCACGCTTTGGCCGTAGGCATGGAGATATCCGCATCGCGGGCCAGATCGGAATAATTTAACATTTGTCCTGTTCTGGCGGCGACCGCCCGGAGAAAACGGGTGAAATGTTCAAGATCGCCGATATTTGACAGATCCCTGACGTCACGTTCAAGATATGTCCGGAGATAAGATGAATAGAACATCGTCCAGTGTTCGCCGTTATCCCGGGCAATTTCCGGGAAAGCGCCGGTCCAGATGCGGCGGTAAAGTTCCATCGTGTCGACGCCGGTACTGTCAGCAATGAACTTAATATCCGGCAAAAATGGTCCGGAATGACGATTTTCCAGTTCGCTTTGGGAAAAACCGAGCAGATCAACGATGCCGACACGGCCGGCCAGAGATTCGGTTACCCCTTTCATCAGTTGAAATTGTTGTGATCCGGTAAGCCAGAACATACCGTTGCGATCCGTTTTTTCAGCCTGACGTGCTTTATCAATCATTATTTTTATGTACGGCAGCAATTCCGGAGCATATTGGATTTCATCAATCAGAACCGGCGGTGAATATCTGGCAAGAAACCCCTGCGGATCGTTCCTGGCCATGGAGCAGTCCAGCATATTATCCAAAGTTACGTATTTACGCTCGTCTTCCCGCAGATTGCAAAGGAATGTGGTTTTTCCCACCTGACGCGGACCGGTAACCAATACAGCCGGGAAAAATTTACAAGCTTCCAAAAATGCGGTTTCTAATGTTCTCCTGGTGAACATCTTTTTTAACTCCTTCGACTAATTTAAAGTGCTATGTTAAAATAGTCAAAAAATAAAGGAAAGCAAATAATTTATTAAAAGACCATTTAAATATTTTCATTTCAGAACTGCATTTTCCCGCCTTATTTGAACTTATCTGCACCGTTTGGATTGACAAATCTCATATATGTAAAAAGACGATTTTGGCGGGAAGTTCTGAAATTCTGAAGTGCTGAAGTTTTAAATGCGTAAACCATTTTGGAAGTGCTAAAGCCGGGAAGTTGGAAAATCATGAAAAAATAGATATTTACCACAGAGAACAACTACAACATACAAGGACACGGAGAGCACAGAGGTAAAACCGGGGAGATATTAACCACGAAAAACGCAGCGCGGCCTAGCCGCAACCAAAAAATACACTTTAACCACGAAAGGCACGAAAATTCACGAAAAAGAACAAATACACTTCACCATGAAGTGCATGAAGATGCATGAAGGAAAACCCGGGAACGCCGCTCTCCGCAGCGGCTTTAAAGCATTTCGCCTTTGGCGACCAACGCCTCGCCGTTGGATCTCGCCCGGCGAGCCGCCGGTGGCGATTTATGGGAATCAATTATTTGTTTGCAGTCCCGCAGTTGCGGGACTAACTCGAGAGTTAGCGAGGCACGAAAAAGAACAAATACACTTCACCATGAAGCACATGAAGTTAAACCTGGGAGCACCGGTCGTCTGACCGGCTTTATTTTAAATAGTACCGCAAGCATCCCTGCTTG
>CAIMFA010000850.1 GCA_903840185.1 uncultured Lentisphaeria bacterium
ATGGGAGGATGACGATGTGTTTGTGCATGAATATAAACATCCGTCCTTAAGCTCCGATATACAGGATGGCCTTAAAGCCATGGAGCGGGGAGAGGCGTCGGCAAAGCTCTGGCATGTTTACCGCAATCGTCAAACCACGCAAACCCGGGTGGCGGAACTTTTGCATTCCGGCCGTGCGGAAACAAGCTGGCTGGCGGCGGGAGTAATGGCCATGTGGGGTGATGAACAGGCGGAAGCCCGCCTGCTTAAGGCGGTGGAGAATTTTGAGGACGGCTTTCCGGTAAACGACGGCACAGGGGCGAATGGCAGAGGACTGCGTCCGGAAAGCAATCACTGGTATCAGTTCAACTGGGTGGTGGCGGTTTCTATGCTGAGAATGTGCGGGACACAGCGCTGCCTCGATACATTTGCGTGTCTGGCAAAAGAGGACAACCTTCCATTTAATATCCGTACCGCCATTGCCGTCGCGATTACGCGCCTGGGAAAACGCGGGTGTGTGAATGATGTCCAAAAAGCTCTGGCGATTCTGGATGACCTGCTTGAAGGCAGGATGCCGGGGCGGTATGTTTCCCCGCAGCGCCGTGTAGCGCGGATATGCCGGGCATGGCTGGACAAACGAAGCGGTAAGAATGTTGACGATGATGAATTGAATGACTGTTATAAAGATTTAAATGGTGCTGTTACACGATGGACGGATCCTTGCGAAGATCATATGTGGCAGCTTCATCTGGCGGTGGCGCAGGCATGGAAGTCTCTCGGTTTGCCGCCGCATCCGGCTGCGCAAATTTATCTCCATGACGAACGCTCGCTCGTGCGTCAGGCTTTTAAGAGGCAGTTATACAGCTCCAACTGAAAATTCTCCTTGCCGGGCAGAATCTCAAAACATTCTCCTGTAAAAATCAATACGGATATGGAAATCCGCGGATAACATTATATATTCAGATTGAGCAGGAGATTCAGTATGAGCAATGTGCAGGAAAAAATTAAGATTCACGACCGTTATCAGTTTGAGATCAAATATACCTATCCGTTGAATCAGGAACTGCCGGAAACCGACTATCTGGTTGAAACCTTTATGTTCATACCCAATAATCTCGGGGTGAATGCCGAATCTTACACCAAACACGATTTTTACGGTGATCTGCAGAAATATATCCGGTTCAAAACCCCGGTGTTCCTGCTGGCTTCAATCATCAAGGAAAAGGGCCCGCTGGACAGATTGAAAGCGGACATGGCCGCGCTGGCGGAAGACCCATCCAACACCGAAACCGGCAAAGATTATCTGTATCAGTTGAAAATGCTCTGTTCCATCCTGAAAAGCGCGTTGCGGGATGAAGGGGATTACATTGAGACCTGCCAGTGCGCCGCGGATAAACACGGCCTGATCGAACGGCTGCTGGAGAATATCGCCAGAATTACCGCCGGATTCCGCAAACTGCGACCGATCATCCAGGTGCCGCATCTCCAGCCGGAACAGGTTACTTTTTATAATTTTTCGGATGAATATATCAGCCTGATGGTCGAAAAGTCGCTGTTCAAACTGCTGGAATATCAGAAGAGTATTGAAATCAAATCCAAAGATGAACTTTGTGTCAGAATCACAGACATCATCAATGACGAAATCAAGTACCGCGAGGAAAATAATTTTCCATCGCTGGTGCGAGAAAATTCCAGCAATGAAGCGATTATCTACCGGATGCGGATTTTAAAGAAAATCATGGGCAGCATCCTGTTCCTTAAAACTTTCACCCAGACCGAAGGGCGGCTGGTTGAGCAGATACTGATGGGGCTTTGCGCCGGCATGGCAATGGCTTTTGCCACCGGAATGCTGTTCCTTTCCAGACGCGTGTTTGCCGACCTTACTTTGTCGCTGTTCATTATCCTGGTCGTCAGCTATATTTTCAAAGACCGGCTCAAGGAGCTGTCAAAAATCTATATGATCGAGTTTTTGAAAAAATATATGTATGACTATAAAACTATTCTGATGACCAACCTGACCAGAATCGGTTTCTGCCGTGAGACTTTCACTTTTCTCAAGGAGAAGAATCTGCCGCCGGAAATAGTGAAAATACGCAATAAAGATTACCTGTCGGAACTGGATAACGGATATGTCGGCGAAAGTGTGATCTACTCCAAGAAATACATCAAAATCTACTCTTCGGAATGCCGCAGGATTTATGCGGATTTCCAGGTGGACGGCATTCACGATATTATCCGCTTCAACATCCGGCATTTTCTGGACAAAATGGACAATCCGGAAAGCCTGCTCTATTTGCCGGACGGCCCCGGCGGATTCAAAATGGTGCCGGGATTATGCACTTATCACATCAATCTTATTCTCAAATACGGCATGGGGGAACAGAAGGAGTATCATAAATTCCGCCTGGTGTTGAATCGCGACGGCATCAAACGCATCGTCGAAATCCCATGCCCCGTAATCTGAAGATTATTGTAATCAGCGGTCAAAGCGTTATAGTAATAGACTTTATCCTGCATCTATTTATGGAAATAAAAAAGAATGAAAGCACTGCCGGAACTTTTTAAAAATAATAAGAAATGGGCATCGGAAATATGGGCGTCTAATCCGGAATTCTTTTCCAGACTTGCCGCTCAGCAGGCCCCGGAATATCTTTGGATCGGATGTTCGGACAGCCGGGTGCCGGCAAATGAGATCGTCGGTCTGCTGCCGGGGGAATTGTTTGTCCACCGGAATGTCGGCAATCTGGTGATTCACACCGACATGAATTGTCTTTCCGTTCTTCAATACGCGGTGGACATGCTCAAGATCAAACATGTGATCGTCTGCGGACATTACGGCTGCGGCGGTATTCAGGCCGCGCTGGAGAATAAACCGCACGGACTGGTGGACAACTGGCTGCGGCATATCCGCGACATCCATCACCGGCACCGGGATAAATTGAGCATCTTGAGCAAAGCTGAACAGATGCGGAAATTATGCGAACTGAATGCGGTGGAACAGGTCATTAATGTCGGCAACACGACGATTATCCAGGATGCCTGGAAACGCGGACAGAAAATTGCGATTCACGGCTGGATATACGACATTGCCGACGGCCTGCTCAGAGACTTGAGTGTGTGCGTAACTTCCCGCAGAGAACTGGATCTTCTGCAAAAGAAAATATAATTATCCGGAGACTTGCAGGAGATGTTTATTAATTTCAGACGATTTTGCTTGATGATTGTATTTTCAGGCGGTCTCGCAATATCGGCAGCATTGACTGTGTACGGTGACGACAATGAACTCAAGGCGCAGTTAGCCGCAGCGCTGGCAAAACAGGATGCCGCCGCCATCCGCAAGGCGGCCAATGATATGAACCGCGGCCTTGAAGACAAGGCGGGAATTCCGGAAGTCCAGGACAAGTATCTGCCGGTTCCATCGGACGGAAAATGTCTGACGCCGGAAGAAGCGCAGCAGAATTTCGAGCCGCTCTTTAAGAAACTGGAAAATTTCCAATGGTGGAAGATCGGGCAGGATCCGGCTAAGTTAGCCCGTCCCTTGCGCGAACCTGCCGCGATGATCACAGGCAATCTTGCGGTATGCCGGGCTAAACTTAAAGGTTCTGAACGCAGTCTGGCATTCGCCAGAGATGCTGGAGATTATCTAATCTGGGCTCAGGAGCGCGGCGGCAGCGGAGTTTTTCCTTTTCCGGCATCGCGCGGAGCGTCGCAGAGCGCCCCGTTTCAGGCGGCTGAAAAATATATGAAGAAAGTCGAGAAAGACGGGCGGCTGGATGAAGCGGTCAGGAACGGCTGGCTGATAAACGATTTTGGCGGCGGCGGCCTGCAGTTTGACAACGGCGAGTGCGGCGCGGCCGTCCTGGAACTGTACGAGTTTACCCGTGAGAAAAAATATCTTGATGCCGCCAGGGAGTCTGCTGACTGGGCGTTGCTTCAGCCGCTGGTCACCAACTGGAACTACAACAGTTTCAGCGTTTACCTGCTGGCGCGGATGTACCGGGCGACTGGTGAAAAGAAGTATCTTGAAGGCGCGACAAAAAAGGCGTTGCTCGGTGTGATTCCCGGTCAGCTGACAGAAGGCAAATATGCCGGACGGTGGGGCGACGGCCACAACTCCAGACCGGCATATCACTATATTATGCTCCGCAGCCTGGCTGAACTGGCTGCGGTCATGGCGGATGATGATGCCTCCCGCCGTACCGTGATGGCGGCTCTGCTGGCCGGACTGAAGACCAGGAATCAGGAAATACTGAATCAGGGCGTTCCGAATAAAGACAAGGCGGCGGAGGTGCTGGTGCTCGTCAATCGCGTATTCGCGGACGACAAAGATTTTCTCCGGGAATCATTATCGGCGGACGCTCTGGATGCGCTGGCCAAACTGGTATCTGAACAATATCGCAAAGGCAGTTTACCGCTTGGCCCGGCTGAGTGGGGATTGTTTCTTGAATATGTCGCGCGGAAGGGCGGACGCTGAATTTTAAGGACAGATTTTTCAGGTGATATTATGGAACGTAAAAGAATCGGAATTGTAATTTTTGATGAGGTGGAAGTTTTAGATTTCTGCGGGCCTTTCGAAGTGTTTTCAGTCACGCGGCTGGATGAAGAGCGCCGCCGTGATGAACCATCCCCGTTTGAAGTGATGCTGGTTGCGGAATTCAACAGAACTGTAGCCGCAACTGGAGGGATGAAAGTCGTGCCGGATTTCACTTTTCAAAACTGCCCGGCGCTGGATATCCTGGTGGTGCCGGGCGGGTGGGGAACCCGCCGTGAAATGAAAAATAATGCAATGCTTTCGTTTGTTGTTTCCCGTGCCGCTCAAGTTGAAACTCTGGCTTCTGTATGCACCGGCTCTTTGATTCTTGGAAATGCCGGGTTGCTCGACGGGTTGCGGGCCACGACTCACTGGCGTTCGCTTGACCTGATGCGGGAACTTTTTCCCAAAGTCACGGTTGATTCAGAGTCGCATGTAGTGGATCAGGGCAGGATTGTCACCTCCGCCGGAATTTCCGCCGGCATAGACATGGCGCTGCATGTGGTGGCGCGTTATTGCGGCGAAACGGTTGCCCGTTCAACATCGAAACATATGGAATACCCGTATCCGGAATCAAATGCGCGGCGGGTGAATCTGACCGCATAAATCATACAGGACACTGAGAGTGAGAATGAAAAATAGAGATTATGCCGGGAAACTGGCGGAACTGGAAAATAGCTTTATCGAATATGCCGACCGTTTTCTTACGGCGCAACCGTTATTTAACCGCAATATTATTCTGAAGCGGGAACACAGTCTGCGGGTGCGGCGGGAATGCACGGAAATCGCCGGCTCGCTGGATATTTCTGACCATGACCGTTTTATTACCGAAGTGGCCGGACTGTTTCACGACGTCGGACGCTTTGAACAGTATACTAAATATCGCACATTTGTTGACCTGAAGTCTGAAGACCACGGTCAGCTGGGTATTGCAGTGCTGAAGGAACTGAACTTTCTGGACGGATTTGACGCGACAGATGCAGCGCAAATCCTGACGGCGATTGGATGCCATAACCGCCGGACTATTCCGGAGGAGGAGGTTTCAGGACGAGAACTGCTGATGTCCAAAGTAGTGCGGGACGCCGATAAACTGGACATCATGAATGTCGTGCTCGATTACTACCGGCATCCGGAAACAAATGATACGGTTACGCTTGATCTGGAGAACAGCCCGGCAATTTCCGGAGCGATTATCCGGAGCGTGAGGCGCTGCGAAAGTGTGGCAATGCGCGATTTGCGGACGGTGACGGATTTTAAAATAGCACAGCTCGGCTGGGTTTATGACCTGAATTTCCCGCGTTCTTTCCAGATTTATCTGAAGCGCGGCTATCATCATGAGCTGTTGAAATATCTGCCGGAAAATCCGGAAGTAAGCGATATTTTCGGGATTATTGACCGTTATATTGTTGAGAAAGCAGGAGTTCAGTGACTGTTGTCAAATCCCATTCCTCCCATTACTCCCAGTCTTCTCAAATTTCCCTAAACCATCATCAAAGATTGATAATCTTAATCGAGCCGGCCCGTTTGATTTCTTCGCCTTTCTGCGAGTTCAATACTTTGACAAAAAGGACTGCCCATTCATCAACTATCTGGCGGAGGCTGCCGTATGCGACCGCGTCGTTTATGCCGGGGGATTCGGTTTTCGCGCTCTGGCGGTCGGCGAAAACAAGCACAGTCTTTCCGTCCTGAGAGTCTTCCAGAACACCTTCAATCGCAACTGTCGGACTGTCCGCGGTCACTCTGCCGCTCTGCCTGGCGGCGTCGAGCATCGGTTTTGCCGTGATGATATTGACCAGATACAATTTTAACAGCAGAGTTTTCGAACCGGGCTGTGCCACCAGATCGAAATCAACATTATTCTGAACCGCCTTCTGGAATGTTTCGCGGGTATATTTGGCAAAGTCTTTCAAATCCTGCTCCTCCTGTTTGGAGAGCTTGAGCATATTGCTTTTCTGCGGTTCGCCAGCCTGATTCTGTCCGCCTCTGCCAAGGACTACTTCAGCTATAATGATTTTATTATATTTTTTCAGATTGAGATAATCTATCCATGTTTTATCGAACGGCAGATTCTTTTCATGTTTCAGATTCTCTTCAAATTCCTTGACATTCACCGCCGGATAGGATTCATCTGTCGGCGGCGCGCTTTCCGCGCCATTCAGGCGGAATGGAAAAATAGCGCAAAGCAACCCGGCAATAAAAATAGTAAGTAATATATTTTTTCTCATAATAAACCTCCCAAAAAGATAATAACAATTTTACACCCGAAACCGGATTAAGTAAAGCCGTAAAATCAATAAATGTTGAGCATCAACGCTGTTACGGAGGCTGTTGGACGCCTTCCATAATCCACTCGATGGCTGTTTGTTCATCTGAAAATACCCGGAACCATGCGCCCCGGTTTACCGCGACGGTTTCTCCGAATTTATTTATGTCTTCGGACTTGGCAAAAGCGGTCACCTTGTATGGATATGGCATGATTTTCGCCAGATGCTCTCCGGCAAGGAAACGAGCCATTTCAGAGTTTGGCCGGGACATCTCAAGCAAATCAACAAGAAGGCGTTTAAAACCCTGGCGGTCGGCTTCGGCTTTGATCTCATCGAGAGCCATATTTATGTATGTTTCGTTCCATTTACCCCTCATTTTGACCTGAAGATACTCCGGCTGTGCATGATACTGAATTTTGATTTTCATTATTTTGCTCCCTGTCAAACTGACGTCACCTCTTCTGCAAATTGACCAGTAATATATCACTGGTCTAAAATTTAAGCAAAATGTTTCGATGATTTTTTCAGCCAAGGCCCTTTTTATCGGAGCGGGAC